>JANYIY010000197.1 GCA_025358615.1 Gammaproteobacteria bacterium
CGGGGATGGCCTTCGGCGGCTTTCAACAGGACGGTCAACGCCATTTCCGGGTCGTTTTTGTAGCTGATGCGCACCGGCAGTTTCAAGCGCACCTTCGGGTCGGTGTAGCTCCAGTTGATCACTGGATTGGTGATGAGATGCTGGTTCGGCACCAGCGTCTCGACGCCGTCGCGATCGCGCACGACTACATAGCGGCCACGCAATTCCTGCACCCAGCCGAAGTTCTCGGTGCTGGTGCCGCTCTGTCCCGACAGGCTGATGACATCGCCCGGCTTGATGGAGCGATCCATGAGCAGCACGAAACCACTGACGAAATTCGCCGCGATGGACTGCAGGCCGAAACCCAATCCCAAGCCGATGGCGCCGGTCAGCACGGTGAGCGCGGTTAAGTCCACCCCGGCGGCGTTCAAGCCCATGAGAATGGACAAGCCGATCAGGAAGGCATTGGTGAACTTTGCGATACCGATGCGGGTCGAGGGCGCGAGATTCTGCAGTTTTTTCAGGCGCCGCTCCACCCAGCGGCTGATCCAGGCGGCGACCAGGACGAACAGGGTCAGGGTGAACAGCAACTTCAGCACCGACCACACGGTAATGCGGCTCTTGCCGGCCGCCACACCGATGCTGTCCAAGGTGCTGATGATGGGATCGAGCCAGCCCAAGTATTGGGCGGCGATGATCAGCCAAATAAACAGCGTGGCGCGAGATTCCCAGTTCTGCATCCAGGATTTATTGCCGAGGCTGGCGGTGAACAGCAGCACCGCTATTCGCACCACGACATAGGCGATGATGAGGTGCGCCCCGGCGTCCAGTATGGTGATGTCGAAGTGTGCGGCATTGAGCACATTGCGCGCCACGACCACCAAGCCCAGAGCCACGATGGCGGGCGCGGCGACCACCATGCCCTGCGGCGCGAAATAGGTCCAGGTCAGTGCCGTCGGTGCCTTGATCTTGCGCCGCGCCGCGCGATCGCGCATCGCAGTACCCACGACCCAACCGGCCAGCAGGCAGAGCGCCACCGCGGCGATTTCGATGAGCACATTGCGCGTCGACAGGATGTCGAAGAAGGCTGCGATACGCTGCACGAACTCCATCATGCGTTGAGGTCCGGAATGAGCTGGCTCTCCAAGCGTGCGATTTGATCCTTGAGCAGCAGCTTGCGCCGTTTCAGTCGTTTCATCTGCAGCTCGTCGACCTTAAAGTCCATGGAGAGCCGCGAAATGATGTCGTCGAGGTCCCGATGCTCGATGCGCAGCTGGCGCAGGCGCTCAATGTTCTTGAACAGATCGGTATTGACGTTGCTTTCTTCGTCGCTCACGGGTCACTTATTTCAGGTAGCTGTGCCACACCGGGGTGACGCCATCCGGTAGCTTAAGGGAGCGGCCCAGCGGATTCCAAGTTAGTTGCGGGTCATGAAAATCCGAACCCACCGATCCCATCAGGCCATGCTTCACCGCCATTGCCGCGACCGCCTCGACATGCTGCGCGCCGTTGCCACCGCTCACCACTTCAAGGGCGGCACCGCCTGCGGCAACGAAATCGACCAGCAACTGACGGCGGGCGCCCGCCGATAAGGTGTAACGCGCCGGATGGGCGAGCGTCGCGACGCCGCCGGCGGCGCGGATCCAGCCCACCACGACGTCGAGCGCGGGCCAGTCGGCCGCGACATTGGCTGATTTGCCGGCTCCCAGGTACTTGCGGAAGGCGTCGTCGGCCCGGCCGACATGGCCACCTGCGACCATGGCATGCGCCAGATGTGCGCGTGTCGGCAGACCGGGCTGGGCTTGTACTGCGGCGAGCAGCTCTGCCCCGGGCAAGCCGGCCTTGCTGAGCCGCTCGCAAATCTTAACCATGCGCGTGCGGCGGCGCTCGGCCTGCAGGTCCAGTTCCTCACGGAGCTGCGCCGCGGCCGGATCGATCCACAACCCCAGCACATGGATGGACTGAGCCCGCCAGGCGGCGGAGATTTCGACGCCCGGGACGAACCTTATGCCAAGCCCACCTGCACTATGATCGGCCTGCTCCAAGCCGGCGACGGTATCGTGATCGGTGAGCGCCAGAACTTCGACGCCGGCGGCCGCGGCGCGCGCCACCAGCTGTGACGGGGAGAGTGCGCCGTCAGAGCAGTTCGAATGCGTGTGAAGATCGATATTCAAGAGCTCGCCGGGCGGGTTCACGAAGGGTTGCCTGCAAGCCCAACGGCCTCGAGCCGCATGCCGGCAAGCACGATGAAGCCCTGCGCGCGCTCGACGCCGTCGCTGGTGTAGTCGAATGTATAGGTGCGCAGCAGCCGCCGCTTGCCCTGAGAATTGCGTGTCAGGCGAAACCCGGCGAAGGCCACCGTGCCGTCCAAGAACTGCACCACGGCGCGCGAACAGGCATCTTTGGCGATGCGGTTCGCGGCCGCGCGGGCATCGAGCGAGAGCTGCCAGACCTTGTAGGTTCCGGCCAGCACACCCATGGTCAGAACCAGCAGTAGGAGGTCGTCAGGCATTCGCCAAGCTTATCACCCCCTGGAAATCCCCCCGGTAAGCCCCATACAGTGTGCTATGAGCGAACAAACGCAACCGAATCTGACCGTACGCGTCGATCCCAATGAAATGGTGCAGTACGTACAAAACCTGATGACCACGCCCAGCGCCACCGCGCCGCAGGCCACCAAGGAGCTGGCGCATCAGCAATGGGGCGGAGATACGCCGTTGGCACGCGCCGCGCAGCTGCGCTGGAGCGCGCTCAACCGCGCCTTCGGGGATGCGCGGGTGAGTACCTGGACCACGCACCCGAAACGCGACCAGATTCACGTTCCGGCTGCGTTGA
>JANYIY010000200.1 GCA_025358615.1 Gammaproteobacteria bacterium
TCGAGCTCGGCAAAGCCGGTGTCAGCGTCGATGATTTTGGTTATTTGGCGACGGATGGCTTCCAGAACACCAATGTAGCAGGCGTCTATGCCATCGGCGATGTGACAGGTCGAGCTGCGCTTACGCCCGTGGCCATTGCTGCCGGCCGGCGCTTGAGCGATCGCTTAATCGGTGGCAAAGCTGATCGGCACCTCGACTACAACATGATTGCGACCGTGGTGTTTACGCACCCGCCGATCGGCACCGTCGGCGCGAGCGAAGCGGAGGCGCGAGCCCAGTATGGCGACGCGGTGAAGGTTTACGTCGCGGACTTCACCCCCATGTACCACGCCTTGACCACGCGCAAGACGCACACCGACATGAAACTAGTGTGCGTGGGACCTGAACTACGAATCGTCGGCTGTCACATCATCGGCACCGGTGCCGATGAAATGCTGCAGGGATTCGCGGTAGCGATTCGGATGGGAGCTACCAAGACCGACTTCGACGACACCGTGGCGATTCACCCGACCAGCGCCGAAGAACTGGTCACCATGCGTTAGGCGGGGCCGCCCAGGCGCGGCCGGCGAAGCGCAGCCTGCTAGGCGTGCTGTGCGAGGGCCTGCATAACCGGTCGAGTATCCGGGCGAATGCCGCGCCAGAGCAGGAACGACTCCGCAGCTTGTTCAACCAGCATGCCCCACCCCTTGGTGGTGCGCGCAGCGTGCAAGGATTTCGCCCACAAAGTGAACGGCGTGTGGCCGCGTCCGTACGCCATGTCGTAGCAAATCGTCTCCTCACTCACCAAGCCCACCGGCATCACCGGCATTTCGCCTTGAATGCTTGCTGATGTGGCATTGATGATGAGGTCGTAAGGGGGGCCGGCGATGTCGGCGAACCCGCAGCCCGAGACCTGGCCCATGTCCGCGAATTCTGCGGCCAATGTGCGGGCTCGATCCGGGGTGCGATTCGCGATCACCACTTCGTTCAATTCACGCTCGAGCAGCGGGCCGAGCACTCCGCGGACGGCACCCCCGGCTCCGAGGATGAGCAGTCGCTTGCCGGCGAGATTGATGCCTAGGTTGCGTTCCAGATCGGATGTCAGCCCCAGCCCGTCAGTGTTATCTCCCAGTAACGAGGTATCCTTGAAAAAAGCGATGGTATTGACGGCCTGCGCGCGCTCGGCTCGTGGCGTGAGTTCGTTGACCAGCTCTGCCGCCGCCTGCTTGTGCGGCACCGTAATGTTCAGGCCACGCACGCCGCCGGCGAACAGCTGCAGCGCCTCGCGCCGAAAATCATCCGGGGCGATGTCGAATAACCGGTAGACCAGGTTTTGCGCAGTGGCTTTGGCGAACATCCCGTGAATGAACGGCGACCAGCTATGGGCAATCGGATGGCCGACCACTCCGTATTGATCCGGGGTGTCCGGCCCATGGTGGGAGTTCACTCTGCGAGCCACTCCGCCGCGCGCTTGGCAAAATAAGTCAAAATGCCATCCGCGCCCGCTCGCTTGATGGACATCAGTGCTTCCAGCGCCACCGCACGCTCATCCACCCAGCCATTGGCGGCCGCGGCCATGATCATGGCGTACTCGCCGCTCACCTGGTAGACGAAGGTGGGCATGGCGAAGTGATCTTTGATGCGGCGCACAATATCTAGGTAGGGCAGGCCCGGCTTGATCATGATCATGTCGGCTCCTTCGGCAATGTCCAGAGCCACTTCGCGCAGCGCTTCATCGGAATTGGCAGGGTCCATCTGGTAGGTGTGTTTGCTTCCCGTACCGAGCTGCCCCGCCGAGCCCACAGCGTCGCGGAAAGGGCCGTAAAAGCTCGAGGCATATTTTGCCGCATAGGCCAAAATCCGGGTATTGACCAAGCCTGCGGTCTCAAAGGCATTGCGGATGGCCCCGATGCGCCCGTCCATCATGTCTGATGGGGCAACGACATCCGCGCCGGCATCGGCATGCGAACGCGCCTGGCGGACCAGGCTTTCGACGGTCAGGTCGTTCAAAACATAACCGTTCGCGTCAATCAATCCGTCCTGGCCATGAGTGGTAAAGGGATCCAGCGCCACGTCGGTAATGACGCCGAGGCCCGGAAACTCCTTCTTTACGGCGCGCACGGCGGCTTGGGCGACACCGTTCGGATTCCAGGATTCGCGCCCATCCAGAGTCTTTTTCTCTTTGGGGGTGACCGGGAACAGGGCGATGGCAGGGATCTTCAGGCGTACCAAGCTCTCGCACTCGCGCAGCAGTTCGTCGACGGACAGCCGCTCGATGCCCGGCATGGAGGCGACCGGCTGGCGCTCGCCCCGGCCCTCCACCACGAAAACCGGATAGATCAAGGCATCCACCGTTAAGTGGGTTTCACGCATCAGCCGGCGCGAAAAATCATCGCGCCGCATGCGCCGCATGCGGGTATTCGGAAATGAATTGGCGGCCGTTCCGGTCATATGGGCTGTGACTCCTAACATTTACTTCAGCGCGACGATTTCGCCACACCTGCCTCCGGTTCAGGGCCCCAGCCGTCGAGGACGCCGACATAACGCGGTAGTATCGCGGGGGAGATATTTTAAGCCGGGTGCTGATTTAACCATGAAGGATCAGGTTGGCGGAAATCACAAGCGGGCGCGCTTTCAGGCCTTATGCCAGTCCCTGCGTCCGGACTTGCTGCGGTTCGCCTTCTGGCTGTCCCGCGATCGCGCACTGGCTGAAGATGTCGTCCAGGAAACCATGCTACGTGCCTGGAAGGCCCAGGACTCGCTGCTGGACCAGGCCGCGGCCAAACCCTGGTTTCTAACCATCATCCGCCGGGAGTACGCGCGCAGCTTTGAGCGCAAACGCTTTGTTACGGTGGATGTCGATGAACTGATCGCCCGTGAGGAGCCGCTGCTGGCCGCGGCGGAGGAACAGGATCTCGCTGAGTTACGCAATGCCATGTTTAGACTGCCCGAGGAGTACCGCGAGCCACTGCTGCTGCAGGTGCTGATGGGCTATTCCACCGCCGAGATCGCCCGTGAACTCAATCTGTCGAGTGCCGCGGTGCTGACCCGCTTGTTTCGCGCCCGCAAACAGCTGCGGGTGCTGTGCGGCGAGGATACGAGCTTGGGTCCACAAGAATGATGGACCACGCACAATTTAGAAGGGCCTTGATGGCCGATCCGCACGACCCGGATGCGGAGTTACGCGCACATCGGGAGAGCTGCCACGACTGCAGCCTGTTCGCCGAGCGGCTGTTGCGGTTTGAGTCGCGCCTAGACCGCGCGATGCGCGTGAATTTGCCGGTCGGCGCAGACTGGGTCGCGCCCGAGGACTCGGCGGTGAGCGCCGCTGCGAGCGGGACCGATCGAGTCGTGCCGTTCCTCGCCAAGGCGCCGCCGCGCTCCGCGGCCTATCGCCGTGGCTGGCTGGCGATGGCCGCCAGCGTACTGGTGGCGATGCTCGTGGCGGGAGTTCTGTGGGTGGCGGCACCGGGCGCGAGTATTGCCGCCGACGTCGTGACGCACATGGCAGGCGAGCCGGACGCTTGGCTTAGGACTGATGTGCCGGTGCCCGATAAGGAATTAGAAGACGTGCTGCGCAATACGCACCTGCATCTGGCTGCCGGCTCCGCCATGGTCAGTTATGCCAGCAGTTGCGAGTTCCGCGGACACCATGTACCGCATCTCGTCATGCAAACCGAGTCAGGGCCGGTCACCGTAATGGTGCTCGTGCATGAGCGTGTGTCGAAGTCAGTGCAATTCGACGAGCAGGGTTACCGCGGAGTCATTGTTCCGGTGTCGGGCCACGGCAGCATTGCCGTGCTCACCCATGGTCCGAACACCGATATCAAGACCGTCGAAGGGATCGCCGCGCGAGTCCTCGATTCAATCGAGTGGACTGGCTAGATTCCGACTTCGCCAAGCAAATCGACCAGCCGGCGCGCGCTCGCTGCCAACGTCGGATGATCGGCTTCGAACTGAACCGCGATTCGTTCCAGGCGATCGGGAAGAGATCCGTGGGATGAGGCGGTCATTGCGGCAGGCTTGTCGATCAAGCGATTGATGTCCTGCATCATGTCGTTCAGGGTTTCCCTGGACTTGGGGTCCGCTCGAAGCGCCTCGGTCAGTTCCGCATGCACTTTGGCGAGATGGTCGCGTAGAGAGTTACTGTCCATAAATTAAGTCCTGGGGAATCGCACCCGGTGTAGACCTCTATTGTGCCATTCGCTCGGGGGTCAGTCGGCCTACTTCGACATAGCCGGCGCCGGGCGTGGCAATTCCCCTGTGAATCGCGGCATAAGCCTCCTTCAGGTGATCGTCTGCTCCGTAAGGGGGATTGACGATCATCAGTCCGCTGCCGGCGAGCCCGATTCCGGCATCGTCCGGATGAACGGCCAGGTCCGCGAACAGCATTTTCGGAATTCGCAGAGTCTCGAAGCGCGAATGCACCATGCTGCGCTGTCCCGCGCTGCGAATCGGGTACCACATCAAGTAGGTGCCCACCGGCCAGCGGCGATACGCTTCGGTGAATGCCTGCAGCATCAGCTTCAATTCGTCCAGGCTTTCGTAGGGTGGATCGATCAACACCAGCCCGCGACGCTCTTCCGGCGGCAGAAAGGCTTTGAGCGCGGCGTAACCATCGCCGATCTCGGTGCGAACTCGGCCGATGGATTCGATCTCCCGCTCGGCGGCGCGAGCCTCCGCGGGCATCAGCTCGACGAACAGCGCGCGATCCTGTAAACGCAGGGCGCTCGCGATCAGCACCGGCGAGCCCGGATAACGCGTCAAGCGTTTGCCGCGCCGCGCGCGGATGGAGGCGAAGTAGTCGGCCAGCAGCGTTTCACCGATGCTGGTTTCGATCAGACGTTGGATGCCGCGCTCGGCTTCTCCGGATTTCTGCACCTCGGGCGCTTGCATATCGTAGAAGCCCCGACCCGCATGACTGTCCAGGACGAAAATCGCCGAGTCTTTGCGCTGCAACGCGCCCAGGCAGTACATCAGGCCGACGTGCTTGGCCACGTCCGCAAAGTTGCCCGCGTGATAGATGTGCTTGTAGTTCATTGCGCGGCATTGTACCTAGTCCTAGGATTTCGGACTCGCACGGGGACACGCCCTGTAGCCTTCGAGCATTGGCGGCGATCACGCCGCTCTTAAAGCCTCCGCCACCGGTAACCGCGCGGCGCGCAACGCGGGAAAGAACCCGCCGAGCAGCCCGATGAGGCAGGCCCAGATGATTCCCGTGATGATCAGCGTTCGGGTTACCGTCAGCTGAAACACAACTTGCGCGAACGCGCCGCCCAGGGTGCTGACGCTGTGGCCATTGAAAAACAGCCAGGCAAGCGAGGCGCCGATGACGCCGCCGAGCAATGACAGCAGCAGCGCTTCGATCATCACCGACAGCAGCACCGGCAGGGCGCCGAAGCCGATGGCGCGCAGGGTGGCGATCTCCAGTCCGCGCGCGGCAACCGCCGAGTACATGCTGTTGAGCGCACCGAACATGGCGCCGATGGCCATGATGATGGCCACGGTGGTGCCGACGACATTGATGGCCTTGGTGAGCGGCTTCGATTGTGCGGCGTAATACTCGGGCTCGCGCTGCACATCGACTTTCAGTTGCGGATCGGTGGTCAGCGCGTCCTTGAAGCGGGTGAAATCCACCGGACCGGTCAATAGCGCGATCGCCGAGCTGTAGCCAGTGCGCTCCACCGATGAGCCCACCGTATCGACGTCGGCCAGCAGCTCGGATTCGTGGACGTCGCCGTTGCTGGTGAATACGCCGGTGACGATCCAGTCGGCGTTGCGCAGATGCAGCATGCTGCCGGCGGTGAGTCCGCGGAATTGCTTGACGGCACCGGCTCCGGCAATCAGTTCGCGCACCGCGGGATGAAACATGCGGCCGTTGACGATCCTCAGTTCCGGGCGCACCTCGGTGAGCTTGAGACCCACGCCTCGCAGGGTGACGTTGGCATCGGTGCCGGTGTCGGCTTTCGGCACGTTGACCACGATCACCAGCTCGTTCGACAGCAGGGCCTTGCCGCTCGAATCCTTGGCGAGTCCCGGCGCATTGCTGATGGTGTCGATGTCGGCGCGCGTCAGGCTGCTGTTGAGCTCCGCATCGGAACCGCCGCGCAGGATGATGGCGCGATCGGCGCGGCCGCTGTCGGCCAGGGTGTGCTTGAATCCCGCGCCCATGGCCAACACCGACACCAGTACCGCGACCACGCCGGCGATGCCGATGACGATGACGCTAGAGGCGCCGAGGCGCTGCGGCAGGGTTTGCAGACCCATGGAGAGAGCGGCGATTAATTGCTTGAACATGGATGGTTCCGTATGTCTGGCGGCGCTTTGGCGCCTTGCTCAGCGCTTGTCCGCCAGGGCATCGACGATATTGAGCCGCATGGCGCGCAGCGCCGGCGGTGTGCCGACGATCAGTGCCAGCAGCACAGCCGCACCGAAGCCGGGAATGAGCGCGGAGGGCGACAGTTCAACTCCCTGCAATCCCAGTCTGATGATGGGCAGCGCGAGATAGCTCAATCCCAGGCCGATCACGGCGGCGATCAGGCAGAGCAGCAGGGATTCACCGAGCACCAACCCAAGCACCGTGCCGTCGCCGAAGCCGATGGTTTTGAGGACGGCTAGCTCGGGTATGCGTTCGCGTACCGATTGCATCATGGTGTTGCCGGTGAGGAACAGCAGGGTGAAAAACACCGCACCCAGGATTGCGCGTAGCACGAAGCCGATGTCGCCGAGTTGCTTGATGAACGCCAAAGCGAATTCCTTGGCTGGCTGAGTCTTGGTTTCGTTGGAGGAATTCGCGAACAAGGCGTCGATCTTGGTGGAAATCGCGGCGGACTGCGTCGGATCGTCGACGCGCTCCTCGAACCAGCCCACAGTGCCCTTGCCGAAACTGCGTCCCTCGTCGAACAGGTCGTAGTGAAACAGCAAGGTTTGCGCCTGTTGGCTGGCTTGGGTGGGATCCTTGGCATCGAAAATGCCGACGATATCGAAGGTCCAATCGAGCGAAGCGTCCTTTTTCTGAGTCCAGATGGTCGAATGCAACGGCACCTTGTCGCCGACCTTCCAGCCGAATTTCTTCAGCAGTGCGGAACTGACCAGCGCGCCGGTGCGGGTATTTCGAAAGGCCTGCATATGCGCGGCGCTGACGATGAACTCATCCTTGTGCAGATTGAAATAGGTGTCGGTGTCCATCGGCAGCGCGAAGATGAAATTCTTCGACTCCTGATAGTAGCCGCCGAACCAGCTCATCCATGTCACTTCCGCCACACCCGGTACTGAGCGGATCTGCTGGGTGTAGGAAAATGGCAGCGACAGGGTGATCGAATACTTATTGGTGGTGACCAGCTTGTCCGCTCCGTTCGTGCCGTTGCTCGGATGCGCAAAGGCGTAGTCGACGGTCTCCAATATGCCAAACAGCAGAAAGGCGACGATCATGGACAGCAGCGTGAAAATCGTGCGGGCCTTCTTGCGCCAAAGCGTGGCCCACAGGAGCGGAAAGTATTTCATCGGTGCTCCTTAGACTCAGGCCGCCAGCGTTCCCGCTTCCAGCAGGGCGCCCTTGTCCATGTGCAGCTGGCGGCTGGCAAATTCCGCGGCTTTAGGGTCGTGGGTGACCATGACGATGGTCTTGCCGTGATCACGATTCAAGATCTGCAGCAGATGCAGCACCTCGTCGGCCGATTTGCGGTCCAGATCGCCGGTGGGTTCATCGCACACCAGCAGGGTGGGATCGGCTACCAGTGCGCGTGCGATGGCGACCCTTTGGGCCTGGCCGCCCGACAACTCATTCGGTTTGTGCTTGGCGCGATCGGCGATGCCGACCAGAGTCAACGCGGCCAGGGCATTGGCCTTGCGCTGTGCGCCGGACAAATTAGTCAGCAGCAGGGGCAATTCAACATTGCGCTGCGCGGTCAACATGGGCATCAAGTTGTAGAACTGGAACACGAAACCGACGTGACGCGCGCGCCAGCGCGCCAGCGCACCTGATCCAAGTTTATCCAGGCGCTCGCCGGCAACCGTGATTTCACCGGCCGTCGCGTTGTCCAGGCCGCCGATCAGATTCAGTAGGGTGGTCTTGCCGGAACCGCTAGGCCCCATCAGTGCGACGAACTCGCCCTTGGCAATGTCGAGGCTGAGTCCCTGCAGGACTTCCACGCTCTGCTTGCCGCGAATGTAGCGCTTGTCGACATTGCGCAGTGAAACAATGGCTTCGCTCATTTTTTAAAAATTCCTGCTGCCGCCCGACGCGGCGATTTACTGTTCGACCCGAATCTTTACCCCGTCCTTGAGTTGGGCGAAGTCGCCGACCGCAACGCGCTCGCCGGCCGTCAGCCCGGACAATATGGTAACGCTGTCGCTGCTGCCAGCACCCAGTCGCACCGCGCGTCGCTCGACGCTGTCGCCGTGCACGACGAACACCGCGCCGGTCGTGTCCGATCCCTGCACCGCATTGGGCGGCAAAGTGACGCCGGCCCCCGGTAGGCCGGCCCCCGGTAGGCCGGCCCCCGGCTTACCGCCCTGCTCCTGCGGCGAATCGGCCAGAAACGCCACGCGCACTCCCATCTCGGGCAGGATGCGCGCATCTTTCTGATCCAGCGCAATGCGCACCGCCACCGTGCCTTTACTGCGATCTGCGGTGGGTATGACCGCGATGACGTGCGCGGGAATCTGCCAGTCCGGATAGGCATTGAGTTTGGCGGTTGCCTGTTGCTCCGGGTGCACGCGGTTGATGAAATTCTCGTTGACGTCGACCTGAACCTCGAGCGAATCCATGTCCACGATGGTGCCGATTCCCGTGCGGGTGAAGCCGCCGCCCGCGGACACTGGCGAGACCATTTCCCCGGGCTGCGCAGCCTTGACCGTCACTATCCCGGTAAATGGGGCACGCACGATGGTGTCGTCCATATTGCGGTCAACGACGCTCAGCCCGCGCGCCACCACATCGACATTGCTGCGCTGGGTGGCGAGCTGCGCCCGCAGCGCATCCATGGCGGTCTGTGCATTGTCCACCGCCGCCTGGCTGACGAAGTGCCCCTGCAGCAGGGTCTTTTGGCGGTTGTAGTCACGCTCCGCATTGGTGAGATTGACCTGGGTCTGTGCGAGGCCCGCCTTGGCAAATTCGAGCTGGGCGCGGGCTTGGTTCAGGGCGGCGCGAATGTTCGTATCGTCAAGCTTGGCGATGATCTGCCCGGCTTTGACATGATCGCCCTCCTCGATATTGAGCTCCACCATCTTGGCGGTGATCTTGGACGCCACGGTCGCCTGGCGGCGCGCGACCACGTAGCCCGAGGCGTCCAGAATGGAACCTGCCGCGGCCGCACCACTGCCGGCGATCGCCTGCGCCGTAACGACGTGCACGGGTATGGCGCTGGGACGCATCCACCACCAGGCCGCAAGGGCGGCGGCCGCGGCGACCCCTAGGGCGCCGCCGGCCCAGATCCAGCCTTTGCGGGAAGGTGCCGGCTCGCTGCTACGATCGATGCGCAGCTGGTTCAGCAGAGCGGTTTTATCGTCCATACGGTGTTCGATGCGCGCCGTTAGTACTCATGGACAGGCATGAAAACACAAATGCCCGGCATGACGCCAATGGGCGTTGCCGCGGAAACGTCGGGCCTCGTCGCGGTGCTAGAGTGTGCGTATTTCGAGGTGACCTATGGCGCTTGGCGCCACCATCTACGTGTTCAAAATCGATCTTGCGGACTCGGACCGCGGCGTGTATCAGCCGCTCGAGCTGCGCGTGGCGCGCCATCCGTCGGAAACTGAGGAGCATCTGCTCACCCGGGTGTTGGCGTACTGCCTCGAATATGACGAAGGTATTGCATTCTCGAACGGGCTGTTTGATGCGGATCAACCGGCGATCGCGGTACGGGACCTTACCGGCGTCCTGCGCGTGTGGATCGATATTGGCGCTCCGGAAGCGGCAAGGCTGCATCGGGCCGCCAAGCTGGCGCCGCGCGTGGTCATTTACACCAGTAAGGACGCCGTACAGCTGGCAACGCGCTTGGGCGCGGAACGCATTCACCGCGTTGCGGCGATGGAGCTGTATGCCGTGGATCGCGACTGGTTGGCAAGCCTTGCGACACGCCTGACGCGACGGATGGAATTCACACTGACGGTCGCCGAGCGACATCTGTACGTGTCGCTGGGTGAGGAAACTCTCGCCGGGGTCATCGAACGAGTAGCGATCGGCGGCGCGGCCGGTAGTTGATGGGCGCGTACCGAGAAGGTACCTTGCAGCAGCGACACAACGAGGACGAGTAATGGCAAATCGAGTACTACCGCTGCGCGATCTGACGGCGCCCCTGGAGAAGGATGCGCCTTGGCCCGGAACGGCCGTGAGCGGCGATCCGCATACCAAGACCTGGAATCTACATACCTCCGACGACGGCAAAATTCTCGCCGGTATTTGGGAATCGACTCCTGGGGTTTGGAAAATCGATTACGACGCCTGGGAGTACTGCCATCTTCTGGCCGGGCGCTGCACCATCGCGCTCGAGGGCAAGCCGCCGGTGGAACTCAAGGCCGGCGATGTGTTCATCGTCGAGACGGGTGCCAAAGGCACCTGGACCGTTCACGAGAACCTGCGCAAGTATTACGTGTTCGCGTTGGGGCACTAGTATCTCGGCGCTGGGCCAATCACTGTCACGGTGACGAGAGTATTAGGAAACCGGACGACAACTGCGCCTTTCCGTTGGCGTCCGGCTTCCTGTCACCCCAAACTCTGCGAACCGGTCAAAATCACCGAGCCAAAGCACTAAAGCTCGGCGAGATAATCTCTCGGGCGCAGAAAATCCAGGTACAGCCGCGCTTCGGGTGATCCCGGTTCGGGATGCCAATCGTAGTCCCAGCGTACCAGCGGTGGCATGGACATCAGAATGGACTCGGTGCGGCCGCGCGATTGCAGACCGAACAAAGTGCCGCGGTCGTAAACCAGATTGAATTCCACATAACGGCCGCGGCGGTACAACTGAAATTGGCGTTCGCGGTCGCCGTAGGCCTGGTCCTTGCGGCGCTCGATGATGGGCAGGTAGGCGGAAAGAAAATGATCGCCCACGCTGCGCATCAGCCCAAACGAAGTTTCGAATCCGTCCTGGTTGAAATCGTCGAAGAACAGTCCGCCGACCCCGCGCGTCTCATTGCGATGCGGCAGGTAGAAGTAGTGGTCGCACCACTCCTTGAACTTGCGGTAAGCATCCGCGCCGAACGGCCGGCAGGCCTCGCGCGCGGTGCGGTGCCAATGCAGCACATCCTCGTCATAAGGATAGTAGGGCGTGAGGTCGAAGCCGCCGCCGAACCACCACTGGGCAGGACCCGCGCTGGGGGAGGCCACCAAGAAGCGGACATTGCAATGGGTGGTCGGTGCGTGCGGGTTGCGCGGATGAAATACCAGGGACAGGCCCATGGCCTCGAACGGGGCACCGGCGATCTCCGGACGCTGCGTCGAGGCGGACTGCGGCAGTTTGTCGCCGAAGACATGCGAGAAGGACACCCCTGCGCGCTCGAACACCGTGCCCGCGGAGAGGATGCGGCTCTCACCGCCGCCGCCTTCCGGTCGCGTCCAAGAATCGCGGTGGAACTTAGCCGAGTCGAGTCCTTCCACGGCCGCCGTGATTCGGTCATGCAAGTCGTTCAAGTAGCGCTTGACCGCAGATGCGTCCATTGAAGTTTACGGCTTCTTTTTCGCGGAACTCTTTTTTGTCTTGGGAGCCGCGGCACGCTTCACCGGAGCCTTCTTGTCCGCCGTGGCCTTGGTGCCCTTGGCTGCCAGCCGTACCGGTGCCGGCGCTGCGGCGCGTGCAGCCAGCGCCGCAGCGGCTGTGCCGACCTGCGCCCCGGCCTTGGCTGCCGCCTTGGCCGGCTTACCTTTGACGTTTGCTGTCTTGCCTTTACGGCCCCATTTGCCGAAGGTGCGCGCCGGCGCAGCCGCCAGCATGGCCTGGCACTCGGGCAAGGTCAGGCTTTTCGGATCCTTATCCTTCGGGATCTTGGCATTGCGCGCCTTGTCGGTGATGTACGGCCCGTAACGGCCGTTCAGCACTTGAATGCCGGCATCTGGAAAATCCAGGATCAGCCGGTTGGCATCGGCGATTTCCTTTTCGCGGATCACTTCCAGCGCGCGCTCGGGCGTAATTTCGTAGGGGTCGTCGGTCTTCAACGAAACGTACTTGGCCCCATATTTCACGTAGGGACCGAAGCGGCCGACATTGGTCGTGATCTCCTCGCCCGTGGCCGTGGTGCCGAGCTTGCGCGGCAGCTTGAACAGCTCCATGGCCTGCTCGTGCGTTATGGCGTCCATCTTTTGACCCGGCCGCAGTCCCGCGAAGCGCGGTTTTTCTTCATCGTCCTTGGTGCCGATTTGCACGAAGGGTCCGAAGCGGCCCATGCGCACGCTCATCGGCTTGCCGCTCACCGGATCCTTGCCCAAGTCCCGGGCCTGCGCGACTTCCTCGCGGCTGACGTTGGTTTCCGTGTGGTCCACGAGATCGATGAACGGCTTCCAGAACTTCTCCAGCAGCGGTACCCACTCTTGTTCGCCGTTGGCCACGGCGTCGAGTGAATCTTCCATCTTGGCGGTGAAGTCGTAGTCCACGTAGGTCGTGAAGTACTGCGTCAGAAATCGGCTGACGATCTTGCCGATGTCGGTCGCCGTGAAGCGCCGGCTTTCGATGTCGACGTACTGGCGGTCGCGCAGCGTCGAGATGATGGAGGCATAAGTCGAAGGCCGACCGATGCCATATTCTTCGAGCGCCTTGACCAGCGAGGCCTCGGAGAATCGCGGCGGCGGTTCGGTGAAATGCTGAGTGGGCACGACGCCGGTCAAGCGGACGCGATCGCCTTGCTTCATGGGCGGAAGAACATGGTCGGAGTCGTCCTGCACCACGTCATCCATGCCCTCTTGATAAACGGATATGTACCCCGGCTTGACCAGGGTGGAGCCGTTCGCGCGCAACACGGTTCGCTTGGCACCGTCCTCGCCGGCGAGCATCTCGACGGCGACGGTATCGAAGATGGCCGGGGCCATCTGACAGGCCACGGTGCGCTTCCAGATCAGGGAATAGAGCCGGAACTGATCGGGTTCGAGCTTGTTCTCGATGTCGGCCGGCAACACATTCGCGGCCGTTGGGCGGATGGCTTCGTGCGCCTCCTGGGCGTTTTTCGACTTGGTCTTGTATATCCGGGGCTCGTCCGCGAGGCCGGCCTGGCCATACAGCTGTACGATCACATCGCGGATCTGGCCGATGGCCTCCTGCGACAGGTTCAGCGAGTCGGTGCGCATATAGGAGATGAGACCGACCTGACCCTCGCCGATATCCACGCCTTCGTACAACTGCTGCGCGACGCGCATGGTTTTTTGGGCGCTGAAGCTGAGCTTGCGTGCGGCTTCCTGCTGCAGCGTGGAGGTGGTGAACGGCGGTGCAGGATTGCGCTTGCGCTGTTTGCGATCCACCGTGAGTACCGTCAGCTCGCCCTGGGCGGCCTGCAGCAGCGTGCGCTCGACGTTGCGTGCGTCGGCCTCGGTGGTAAAACTGAACTGTTCGACTTTGGCGCCCTGGTACTCGACCAGCTTGCCGGGAAATTTTTGCTCGGAATGCTCGAGCTCGGCATCGATGCTCCAGTATTCCCGCGCCACGAAAGCGGCGATCTCGTCTTCTCGCTCGCAAATCATGCGCAGGGCCGGGCTCTGCACCCGCCCTGCGGACAGTCCCGGGCGCACTTTTTTCCACAGCAACGGCGAGAGGTTGAACCCGACCAGAAAATCCAGCGCGCGGCGTGCCTGTTGCGCGTTCACCAGGTCAACGGACAGCTCGCGCGGGCTCGCCATCGCCTCGCGCACCGCATTCTTGGTGATCTCATAGAACACCACGCGCTGCACTTCCTTGTCCTTGAGCTCGCCCTGCGCTTTGAGAAGCTCGTACAGGTGCCAGGAGATGGCCTCGCCCTCGCGGTCGGGGTCAGTTGCCAGGAACAGCGACTTGGCTTTCTTCAGCGCGCGCGAGATGGCATCGATGTGCTTCTGGTTGCGTTCGACGATCTGGTACTTCATGGCGAAGTGGTGCTTGGGATCGACCGCGCCTTCCTTCGGCACGAGGTCGCGAACGTGACCGTACGAGGCAAGGACTTCGAAGTCTTTGCCGAGGTATTTCTTGATGGTCTTCGCCTTGGCAGGCGACTCCACGATAACGAGGTTGCTGCTCAAAGTCGTCTAATGCAAAGCGTCGGAGCGCTCTTCGAAGACCAGGTCTTCCATCTGAGCATAGGCGGATTCTTGTCCCGGTTGGCTGAACAGCACCATCAAGACGACCCATTTGACTTGTTCGATGTCGATTTCGTCGGCCTCGAGCGCCATAAGACGGTCGATGACCAGCTCGCGCTGAGTGCCGGAGAGTATTCGAACGTTTTCCAAGTACATAAGATAGCCTCGTACGTCCGTGTCGAGCCGCAGCAATTCCTGGCCGCTGAAGACGCGCACGGCGCGCGCCGTGGCCTCGGCAACCTTGCCAAGCTGTTCGCCGGACAATCCGTCCAGCCATTCCAGAGCGCGCTCAATATCGGGTTCGGCGAATCCCGCCTTGTCCAATTCGAGCTTCAACACCTGACGATCCGGCCGTGGTTCGTCGTCGGCGCTCATGTAATTCTCGAACAGATAGATGAGTAGATCGAGAACGTTATCTTTCACCTCCGGCTCCTAACGACTCGGGAGTAGCGGCCCCCGGGGGCGGCCTGAACGTGGCCTTCGAGCTCGAGGATCAGCATCATCGAGGACACGGCTGCTGGTTTGAATCCGGTACGAACGACCAACACATCGAGGTCCGCAGGATCAAAGCCGAGCGCATCTAACATGATTTTGTGTTCCTTGTCCATGCCCGGTGCGGGGAAGTTGTCCACAACAGTCCCCGGGGTGATCCCCGAAGCCGCCGCCTCGGCGGCCTTTTCGACCTGCGAGAAGAAAGCCGAAAAGTTCAACTCGCTCAATATGTCATGCGCGGTTTCGGTCAGTTTCGCGCCCTGCCGTATGAGCTCGTGACAACCCCGGCTCAAGGGATTGTGGATGGATCCTGGGATGGCGAACAGCTCCCGGCCGAGGCTTCCGGCCAATCGCGCAGTAATCAATGAACCGCTGCGCCGCGCCGCCTCGACCACCAAGGTGCCGAGGCTCATGCCCGCGATGATGGCGTTGCGTTGGGGGAAATGCTCCCGCCGCGGGGGAGCACCCAGCGGGAACGGACTGACAACCGCGCCTTGACGCCGGATTTCCTCCGCCAAGAGGCGATTTCCATGCGGGTAAATGACGTCGGCGCCCGACCCCAGAACAGCCAGCGTGACGCCTTGCGCCCGGAGCGCGCCGCGATGCGCAGCGCTGTCAATGCCTGCGGCCAGCCCACTCGTGATGGCGAGCCCGCGCGCGGCGAGATATTCGGCAAAATCGTGGGCAGTATCAAGACCCTGCGGCGTGGGGTTGCGGCTGCCGACGATGGCCAATTGCGGATCGTTCAAGATCCGTGAGTTGCCGGCGACATACAGCGCCAACGGATGGCGCTGCGCCAAGCGCAGCAGCGCCGGGTAGCGTGGGTCTGTGAAGGGCACGACCTGGTGCGCCGGGTGTTCCAGCCAGGCGCGTTCCGCGGCAGTGGGCGCCGCGTGCGCACTCGACAGGAATTCGCGTGCCGGCGCCGGCAAACCGGCTCGCTCGTACCCTGCGACGGACGCGCCTACGAGGTGATGGGCGGGACCCAACACCTCGAGTGCTCTTGAAGCGGCAGCCACATCGAGAGCTGGCGTGCGCGTCAGCGACACCCAAGCAAGACACTCTTCGGCCGATTGCATGGCGCGGATTGTCGGACGGCCGCATGTATTTGGCCGCCCGAGATCCGCGTGACTACATGCAGATTTGCACTAAGCTGCTACGGGTTCGCGACTCGATCGCCGACGCGAATGATGTTCGTGGCTTCCATGACCAGCCCGTAACTCAAGTGATCGAAGGTCTTGAAGACCATGAAGGTGCCGTTGCGCTCATCGGGGAGTTTCACTTTCGTTGAGCCCAGGCGCGAAGTACTGTTCAGAAAGCCTTTATTCTCGGTGTCCGCGACGACTTCCCCGGTCTGGTAAATGGCCAGCATATTGCCGGGCGCGAGTCCGTCGCTGACGCCGCGATTGATGACCACCACTTCGTACTGACCGATGACGCTCACGCCGTTGGAAACCAACATGATGCGGCCGGTGACTTTGCTTTTCGGCGCGCTGGGGATGAAATCGAGCGCCACGTCGACGCCGCCGACGAACAGCTTATCTCCGGCCACGGATTCGCGTGCCGATTCGGTCAAGACGAGGGTGACGGGGTCACCGTCGCGGGTGACGTGGCCGGCGCCGGTGAAGATCCCGTCATAGCCCACGACGCGATTGTCGTCAGGATCGCGCAGCGCCTCACCGACATGCACCACGTTGTAGTGCGTGCCGAGCGCTACCGGAGCGGTAAATCCGCGTGCGTACACGGTATCGCCATCGGAAATGGCAACGTGCAAGTCGCGGGTGGCCAGTACGTACGGTGCGTTTTTGATCTGTTCTGCCGAGAGCACCGACGGCTTGGACATGAAGGCCGCGACGGTCTCGTAGGGAATCGAGGTCACGGAGCCTTCGAGCGGCTGACTGCGGACCCGCGGCAGCACTCGGGCGAAATCGCCGCGCTGCAACATGATGGTCGGTCGGCCGTCAATATAGACCAGGCGCAGGGTGTCGCCTGGGTAAATCAGATGCGGGTTTTGGATCTGTGGGTTGACCTGCCAGATTTCGGGCCAGAACCACGGATCTCGCAGAAACACCTTGGAGATGCCCCACAGGGTATCGCCGCGTTTCACCACATAGCTGTCCGGGGCATTGGGGTTGATCACTGCGCGGGTCTGAGCTGTTTCAGGCAGTGGCGATCCGGCAGATGGACCCGCATCCACGGCCGCTTCCATTGCGGTTCGATCGTCGCCCACGACTGTGCCTTGCTCGGTGGGCTCAGTCTGAGTCGTGACCACCGGCACCGGTGCCGCCATTTGCTTATTTGACTGGCACCCGGCGCCCAGCGCGGCCGCTAGAGTGAGGGCAATTAATTGATGACCTTGCATTCGTTTCGCTCCCTTGCCACAGCTTGATGTCGCTGGCCGACTGGTATACTGCCGACCCGCCGCCAAAGACTGGGACGTATCGCCCGTTTTTGCCTTTTGCCAACGCAGCCCGCGCGGCCTGTGCTGGCATTAAGTTAAGCAGCGGCGGAACTTTAGCAACATTCTTCAGCCAAAAACACGATATTGCTCTCATAACTCCCATGACAAAGCTCGTAATTCTGGAGTATCCCGATCCGCGGCTGCGGAAGACGGCGACGCCGGTGGCGGTGGTGGATGATGCACTGCGTCAATTGATCGACAATATGCTCGAAATTATGTACGCGGCCAAAGGCGTGGGCCTGGCTGCCACCCAGGTTGACGTGCATAAGCGATTGATTGTCCTGGATGTAAGTGAGACGCGCGATCAGCCGCTGGTACTGATCAATCCGCAGCTACTGAAGCTCGAGGGGTCCGGAGCCGGCGAAGAAGGGTGTTTATCCCTGCCCGGCATCTACGACACGTTGACCCGCGCAACGAGCATCCGCGTGCGCGCCCTCGATCGCAATGGCGAAACCTTCGAAATGGATGCCGATGGGCTGCTGGCCGTCTGCATACAGCACGAGATGGATCATCTGGTAGGCAAATTATTCGTCGACTATGTCTCCGAACTTAAGCGTCAATTCATTCGGCGCCGGCTGGAAAAAGAGCGCAAGCAACGATTTGCCGGGAGCGAAGCTCGCGGCGCGCCGCTCGGCGTGGCGACGTCCGGCGTCAAGACGCCGGCTCTTTAAGAGTCTTGAGCACGGATGTTCCTCCCTTGAGGCTGGGTTTCGCCGGCACGCCGGAGTTCGCCGTTGCGGTGCTGCAGGCGCTTGCGCAGGCGCATCGGATTTGCGGCGTGTTCACGCAACCGGATCGCCCCGCCGGCCGCGGTCAGTCGCTGCACGCCGGCGCCGTCAAGACCCGTGCCATCGAGCTCGGTTTGGAGGTGCATCAACCGACCAGTTTCAAGTCGCCTGAAACGCTGGAGCAATTGCGCGGCTTGCGCCTCGATGCCCTGGTGGTGGTCGCCTATGGCTTGATACTGCCGCCGGCAGCGCTGGCAGTCCCGCGGTTGGGTTGCATCAACATTCATGCCTCGCTGCTGCCTCGATGGCGTGGAGCGGCACCGATTCAGCGCGCATTGCTCGCGGGGGACGCGAAAACCGGTATCACCATCATGCGGATGGAAGCCGGCCTCGATACCGGCCCGATGCTCGCGAGTCGCGAGATGGATATTGGCGCCGGCGACACCGCCAAGAGCTTGCACGATAAGCTGGCGGGGATGGGCGCAGAACTCATCGTCGAAACTCTGGATGCGCTGCAGGCGGGCCGTAGCCGCCCGCTGCCGCAGCCGCCCGATGGCGTCACTTACGCCGAAAAAATCCACAAGGCCGAGGCAATGATCGATTGGGGGGTGGATGCAGATCGCATCTTGCGGCAGGTGCGCGCGTTCAATCCCTGGCCGGTTGCCGAGACTCGCCTGAACGGCGTGCAGCTGCGGATCTGGGACGCTGAACGGCGCGCGGGCCTAGATGCGGGTCCGGCGGCAGCACCCGGCACAGTACTTGCCGCAGCCGACGACGGCATCGATGTGGCGTGCGGACGCGGGATATTGCGAGTTCTTCGTCTGCAGCTTGCAGGCCGCAAGCCGCTCGTTGCGCGGGAATTCATCAAGGCGCAGCCGCTGCACGGCGCACGCTTCGCAGCGGCATGAGAGTCACAGTCGCCAGCGCTCGTTCTCTGGCCGCACACGCCGTGGCACGAATTCTGCGCGAGGGTGTGACGCTCGATGCGGCATTGAAAGATGCCCTTGTCGCAGCCAACCCACAACTAGCGCCCTCGGTGCGCTCCCTAAGCTACGGTGCGGTCCGCGGCTATTATCGTCACGAAGCGATCTTGGGCCGCCTGTTGTCGACGCCGGTGAAGTCCCTGGATTTTCTGGTGCGCGCGCTGCTATCGGTGGCGCTGTACGAACTCGAGGATGAGAAGACCCCGGAATATGCGGTAGTCGACGCGGCCGTGCAGACTGCCAAGGCCACCGACGCCGTGCGCGCAGCCGGATTGATCAATGCGGTGTTGCGCCGCTACCTGCGCGAGCGCAAGACCTTGGATGCGGATATTGCGCGCAATCCCGCCACCCGCCACGCCTCGCCTATATGGCTGGCGGATCGGCTGCGCGCCGATTGGCCGGTGCGCTGGACTCAATTGCTGGCCGCGAGCGATACTCAAGCGCCGATGTGGTTGCGCGTCAACAGCCGTCGCACCACGACCGAGGAGTACCTGGGCATGTTGCAAAATGCCGGCATCGGAGCACGCGCCGAAGAGCGGGTGCCGCTGGCAGTGGTGCTGGAGTCACCTTGCGATGTACAAGAGCTGCCCGGGTTTGGCGCCGGCCTCGTGTCGGTGCAGGACTTGGGAGCGCAGTGCGTGGCATTTCCGCTCGCGTTGGCAGCTGGCCAGCGGGTGCTCGATGCCTGTGCGGCTCCAGGCGGGAAGACGGCTCTGATCGCGGAACGAGAGCCGAATTTGTCGAATCTGACTGCGGTGGACGTCGACCCGCAACGCCTGACGCGGGTGCGCGAGAACCTCAAGCGCGGCGAGCTGCACGCCGACGTGGTCGCCGGCGATGCCGCGGTACCGGGAGCTTGGTGGGACGGCATCCCCTTTGATCGGATTTTGCTCGATGCGCCGTGCTCGGCGCTTGGGGTAATCCGCCGCCACCCGGATATCCGCCTGCGTAAGTCGCCGTCCGATATCGACAAACTGCCGCTGTTACAGCGACAGCTGCTGAATTCCGCGTGGCGCATGCTGAAATCCGGCGGCCGCCTGGTGTATGCCACCTGCACCCTGACGCGAAGCGAGAACCGCGATCTGCTCGGGGCGTTTGTGCGCGACACTCCCGACGCAATCAGCGTCCCGGCTGAAGAGTGGGAGGGCTGGCCGAATTTCGGTGAAATGGATGAGTATGGACGGCAGATTCTTCCTGGAGAGGCGGGTGCTGACGGCTTCTATTATGCTGTTGTAAATAAGTCATGAACGCCCTGCGCTCCAAAGGTACGTCCAACCCCCGCCGCCGGCCGACGCCGCTTGCGGTGCTCGTAGGACTTTGTTGCCTGCTGCTCGCGGCAGTGCTGTGGACGCGGCCGCTCAAAGCCGATGGGCTCGAGGGGCGGTTCGAGGTCCGCTCCGCCGACTTGCAGCTCAAGGACGGCGTCTATCATTTGAACGCCCACGTGGATCTGCCGGTCAGTGACGCAGTGCGGCGTGGTCTCGCCGAGGGCGTGCCGTTGACCATGGAGCTCGACCTCGACATCGAGCGGGTGCGCCAGCTGCTGCCGAACTCACGGGTCGCTGAGCTCACTCAGCGCTACCACCTGCAATACAACGCCGTCAGCGCGCGCTATATCCTGCGCAACGACAACAGCGGCCAGCAGCAGTCGTTGAGCACCATCGAAGCCGCGATCGAGCAACTCTCGGAAGTACGCGGCTTGCCGGCGCTGGACAAGGCCCTGATAACCCCCGACCGCCGCTATGAGGCGAATGTCCGGGCCAAGCTCGACTACGCTAACGTGCCGTTCTCACTGCGCGTACTGATGTTTTGGGTCAATGACTGGCACCGCGAAAGCGACTGGTATACATGGACGCTGCAACCGTGATCCGCAAGTACGGTTCCACGGTGTTGGGCTGCATCGGGGTGGCACTGTGGCTGGTGGCGCTGTACTTGTTGGCATCGGCCGCGCAGAACTCGGCGGGATTCGAGCGCGGCATGCCATGGATCCTACTCGTCAACATCACCGGGCTGCTCACCTTGCTGGTGCTGCTGGTCGGCAAGCTCACGCGTCTGGTACGCGATTACCGCAGGCATGTTCCCGGATCGCGGCTCAAAGGACGCACGGTCGCGATTTTCAGCGCCCTGGCAGTCGCGCCGATTCTGGTGGTGTATTACTTTTCACTGCAATTCATCAATCGCGGCATCGACAGCTGGTTCGAGCTGGAAGTCAGCCAGGGATTGAAAGACACGCGCGAGTTGTCGCATGCGGCGCTCGAAGTGCGGGTGCGCGAATTCTTGCAGCACACGCAGGTGGTTGCCCATACCCTGTCGGCGAGTTCCGCATTCGAGTTGATCGGCGTGCTCGATCGGGAGCGGCGCGAAAGCACCGCGCTCGAGTTCACCATCGTCGGCGCGCAGGCGCAGATTCTCGCCACCAGTTCGGACCTCCCGATGGATACCTTGCCGGTGCCGGCCACCGACGAGATGATGCTGCAATTGCGGCGCGGCCGGCCGTACGTGAGCTTGGACACCGATTCGGTGGGCGGCTACCTGATCCGCGCAGCGGCGCCGCTCGATGCCAACGACAGCGGCAGCGCACGGGTGCTGATCGCTCTGTACCCGGTGCCGCAGCAGTTGAGCCAGCTCGCCGACACGGTACAGCGCTCCTATACGCAGTACGCCAATCTGGTGCAGCTGCGCCGGCCGCTCAAGTCGACTTTCGTATTGATACTGACTTTCGTCGTGCTGATGTCGCTGATCGCCGCGGTGTACGGCGCCTTCTTCGCCGCGCAGCGCCTGGTGCAGCCCGTGCAGGACCTGATCGCCGGTACGCGCGCGGTGGCCAAGGGCAACTATGACACCAAGCTGCCACTGCATTCTCGCGACGAATTAGGTTTTCTGGTGACCTCGTTCAATGACATGACCAAGCGGCTGGGGCGCGCCCGCGAAGAGACGCGCCGCAGTCAGCAGGCGGTGGAAGCGGAGCGCGCCGGCCTTGCGGTCATTCTCGCGCGCCTGTCCACGGGTGTGGTGTCGCTCGAAGCAGATTTAATCGTGCGCACGGCCAATCAGGCGGCGAGCGCCATCTTGGGTGTGGACCTCGAGGCCGCCGTGGGCAAGCGCTTCGACGAATCCATCAGCGATACGACGCTGTTCACGCAGTTTCTGGCGGCGCTCAAATTGCATTTCGGCGCCGAGGATTTGGATTGGCGCGAACAGGTCGAACTGCTGTCGGACTCGGGCAAGCGGGTGCTGATGTGCGCTTGCACTGCCTTGCCCAATGACCTGGGCGGCGCACCCGGCGTAGTGCTGGTGTTCGACGACATCACGACGCTGCTGCAGGCGCAGCGCGATGCGGCCTGGGGTGAAGTGGCGCGACGCCTGGCGCATGAAATCAAGAATCCGCTGACGCCCATCCAATTGTCGGCGGAGCGCATGCGGCGCAAGTTCCTGGGCAGCATGAATGCGCAAGACGCACAGATCCTGGAACGCGCGACGCACACCATCGTCGCGCAGGTCGATGCCATGAAGCAGATGGTGAACGCGTTCAGCGAGTACGCGCGCGCGCCCGACATGAATTTCTCGCGCTTCGATTTGAACCAGTTGATCACCGAAGTCGCGGACCTGTATCGCGCCCAGGCGAGCGCAGCCGAACTTAAATTGCTGCTCGATCCACTGCTGCCGGCGGTCTCGGCGGACCGGGTGCGGATTCGGCAGATTCTCAACAATCTGGTGACCAATTCGCTGGAGGCTCTGGAGGGCCGGCCCAGCGCCCGCATCGAGATCGAAACCCACGTCTCGGAGGATGGTCCCAAGCAAACGGCGTCGGCGGCCATTGTGGTCACCGATAATGGACCGGGGTTTCAGCGCGACTTGATCGGTACCGTGTTCGACCCCTACGTCACGAGCAAGCCCAAGGGTACGGGCTTGGGGCTGGCGATCGTGAAGAAAATCGTCGAAGAACACGGCGGACGCATTGAGGCGGATAATCAACGCACCGGCGGCGCCCGCGTGCGAATTCTATTGCCGTTGGGCGACAGCGCACGCTCCTTGGGCGTGCGCGAACCGCGCAAGGGCGAACACAGGAGAGAACGCGTATGACCGCTTCGAGAATACTGGTGGTAGACGACGAGGCGGATATCCGCGGTTTGCTGAAGGAGATTCTCTCCGAAGAGGGTTATGAAGTGGACGTCGCGGCGGACGCAACCCAGGCGCGCTCCTCGCGCGCCACCCAGGTCCCGGACCTGGTGCTGCTCGACATCTGGATGCCCGATACCGACGGCATCACCTTGTTGCGTGAATGGTCGGTGACCGACGGCTATGACTGCCCGGTGGTGATGATGTCCGGTCACGGTACGGTCGAGACCGCCGTCGAAGCGACCCGCCTGGGCGCTTTCGATTTCGTCGAAAAGCCCTTGTCCTTGACCAAGCTGCTGCGCACCGTGGAGCGGGCGCTCGACGCCGGGCGCCGCAAGCGGCTGTCGGCCCGCGCCCACGGACCCACGCTCGCCGTGCCGATCGGCAAAAGTAAAGTGACGCTGGCGCTGCGCGAACAAGTACAGCAAGCCGCCTCCAGTTCATCGCCCGTGCTCTTGGTCGGAGAACTGGGATCCGGGCGCGAGGCCTATGCGCGCTTCCTGCATTCTCTGAGCGCGCGCGCAGCGAAACCATTCTTTATGGTGGTCGCCGCGAGCCTGGGGAAGGACCCGGCGGCGACGCTGTTCGGCAGCGAACGGGACGGACGCGTCGAATTGGGCGCGCTCGATCAGGCGGCGGGCGGATCCCTGTACATCAATGGGCTCGAGGACTTGAACAGCGAAGCGCAGCGCGCGCTGGCCGGCGCCATCGAACAGAACGGCTACACGCGCGTCGGCGGCCGGCAGCGACTGCCGCTCAATGTGCGCTGGATCAGTTCCGCCCAGGATGCCTTCGATTTGCACGCCTCGCCGGAGCCGTTCCGCCGCGATCTGGTGGCGCACCTCAACGTCATTACCTTGCGCGTGCCGCCGCTGCGTGATTACTCCGAGGACGTGCCCGACTTATTGCGCTACTACGTCGATCGCCTGGTCGACGATCAGCATCTGCCGCTGCGCCGCTTCAGTGTCGCGGCGCAGAATCGGCTGCGCAACTATCCCTGGCCCGGCAATGTCGGCGAGCTCAAGAACCTGGTGCAGCGCGTGCTGATTCTGGGGGTGGGCGAGGAGATCCGCCTCGAAGAGATCGAGCGGGAGTTGGCGGTGAAACTGGCGGTCGACGAGCCGCTGGTGAAGCAGGACCTGTTGGCACTGCCCTTACGCGAGGCTCGGGAGCAATTCGAGCGCGCCTACCTGCAGCAGCAGCTGCTGCTGTGCAATGGCAAGGTGGGGCAGCTGGCGAAGAGGGTGGGGATGGAACGCACTCACCTGTACCGGAAGTTGCGGGCATTGGGGGTGGATTTTCGGCAATTAGGTGAGGATTAGCGTCGATCCTCGGGCATTATGGCCGATCGGTTGGAGCGGCTATCGCTCGTCGGCGTAGGTAGTGGAAAGGCAGCAGTTGCCTTCCCACTACCTA
>JANYIY010000207.1 GCA_025358615.1 Gammaproteobacteria bacterium
TGGGCGGTATCGCCCGCCGGTGCGGTGGGCCTGATGCAGGTGATGCCGTTCTGGCCGCGCGAGCTCGGTGCCCAAAATCAGTTGGTGAAGGTCGCCCCGAATATCCGCATGGGCTGCGAAATCCTGCGCTACTACCTGCGAGTCGAAAATCGAAATTGGTCGCGCGCCCTGGCCAGGTACAACGGCAGCGTCGGCCGCAATACCTACCCCGCGCTGGTGATGCAGCGCTGGCAGCGAGCGTGGCGCTTTTAGCGGGTGCTGCGGCTTTAAAGTGTGGTAAACGTCTCGGGGAGCGGAAGCGCATCGTCCGACGCCATTTCTCGAACCTCATCCACCCGTGCATGCGGCGGCCCATCCTTGAGCCAGACGTGCAATTCCGCAACCAAGTCTGCCGGGCCGTGCGCGAATATCTCGACCGAGCCGTCCGATAGGTTTCGCGCGTAGCCGCGGAGTTTGCGCTTGGTCGCCTCGAGCCGGCTGCTTTGGCGAAAATATACGCCCTGAACTTTGCCAAGGACCAAGAAGCGGCGGGTGACTGCGTCCAATTGGGACTGCCGGCTCAGTGCGGCGTGGTCGCGGGCGCCTCGGCGTGCTGGCCATTGGCATTGGCGAGAGCGGTGGCAGCGTGACTCTTGGCCTCCCTTGCCGCCAGACGGGCGCGGGTGAATTCCTGCGCCTGCAGGTGGCTTTCGGCGCGCCCGATGGCTGCCTCGGCAGCGTAGAAATCCGGCGACGACGAGGTGGTCGCGCCCGCCGCTCGAGCAGCCGCAATCGCCTGACGCGCGTCGCTCATTTCCTGCACGGGAGCGCCAGCGCATCCGACTAGCCAGACAACACCGACAAATACAGCGAGGAAGCGCAACATAGGATTCGCGGACACTAGCAACAGGCGTCAGAGCCGTCAAACACGCCAGCGTTATACAATTCGACCAAGACGGCAACGAATCCGTTGCGCGCACGCTGCACACACACTAAATCTAGAGAGATTTCCCGGAAGAGTAACGATGAACGAAATCCTGGTTCTGTATTATTCGCGCCAAGGCAGCACTGCCGCTCTGGCGCGGCAAGTTTGCCGCGGCGTCGAGGCCGTTGCTGGAATGCAGGCCAGGTTACGCACCGTTGCGCCGGTGGCCGCCACCACCGAGCGGCTCGATCCGCCGGTGCCGAACGACGGCCCACCGTATGCCACCCATGACGATTTGCTCGAGTGCTGCGGGCTCATCCTGGGAAGTCCAACACGATTCGGCAATATGGCCGCGCCGGTGAAATTCTTCTTGGATGGCACCAGCGCCCTGTGGCTGTCCGGCGCCCTGGCGGGCAAACCGGCCGGGGTATTTACCTCCACCCAGACCCTGCACGGCGGGCAGGAATCGACCTTGATCTCGATGATGCTGCCGCTCCTGCATCACGGGATGTACCTGGTCGGTTTGCCGTTCACTGAACGCGGCCTGACCGATACGCGCAGCGGTGGAACGCCTTACGGCGCAAGCCATGTCGCCGCCTTGAGCGGTCATGGCGAGTTGTCGGACATCGAGCGGGAACTGGGGCGCGCCTTGGGCGCGCGGGTGGCGGCGCTCGCTGCACGCCTGCGGCGCCTGCCATGAGACACAGCCAATGAGCCTCGAAACCACCGCGCGCTCGCTGACCATCTGGCTGTGGGCCGCGCTCGCCTTGAGTCTGCTCAGTTGGATTGCGGTCGGATATCCGTGGCCGATATGCGTCCTCGCGGTGCTGCCCCTGCTTGCACCATTGCACGGGCTGATACGCGGCCGCCGCCACACTTACTCCTGGGCCACGTTATTTGCGGTGCCCTATCTGGCGTTTGCATTGACCGAATTGCTGGTGAACCCCGCGGCGCGCTGGGTGGCAGCGTTAAGCGTACTGGTGGTGTTCGCTTGGTTCTGCACTATGATTTTATTTCTGCGCGCTTCTCGAGCGCATCGCGGATGAACGGAATGGTGAGGCGGCGCTGCGCCACCAACGACGCATGGTCGAGCTGATCCAGGACTTCGAACAAAGAATGCAAATCCCGCGGCATGCGTTTCAACAAATACTCGGAAGTCTCAACAGGCAACTGCAGTCCGCGCTGCGCCGCGCGCAGTTGCAACGCCCCCACTCGGCCGGCGTCGTCGATCTCGCGTAGCTGATAGACGACGCAGGCCGCTGCCCGTGAGCGCCAATCCTCCAACAACCATTCGCTCTGGCGCGGCGGTGCGGCCGCAGCAAAAATCAGCCGGTTGCCGAGGTCGCCCGCCTCGTTGAACAGTCGGAACAGCGCCTTCTCCCAAGCCAAGTCGCCGGCCACGGCATCCACATCGTCGACGCACAGCACGGCGCTGCGTTCATAACCCGCCAGCGCTTCGGGCGGCAAGGCCAGCGAGCGGTTCAGCGGAAAGTATGCCGCAGCTTCGCCGGTGGCGGCGCACACGGCCTGCAGCAGGTGAGTCTTGCCGGTGCCGTGCGCGCCCCATAGCCACAGGGGTGCCGCACTGGCGGCCTTGAGGGCGGCGACGATCTCCGCATTCTCTCCGGGCCAGAAGCTCGCGAATACCGCCTCCGCTCGCAACCGCACGCCGAGGGCAAGCTGCTTCATCGGCGCCGGTCGACGCCAGGTGCAGGCCTGCCGTCGGTTCGCGGTCGCCACAGGCTCAACGCCCGTCGGCCGTAGATCAGCACATAGTCGACGCCGCTGACCGTCACCGTCACGAATACCACGGCGCCCAGCAGCAACACCACCGACGCCGGCGGCGCCGAGAATTCCGCGCGGCCCACCACCGCCAAAATGAACGCCGCCTGACACGCCGTATTGAATTTGCTGACCACCGACGGACGCACATGCAGCGCGCCAAAACACCACCTGTAGAGCAGCGCGCCGAGCACGATGACGGCATCCCTGGCCACGGCCGCCGCCATCAGCCACAGCGGCACCAACCCCAGGTACGCGAGGCTGATGAAAACCGTGGCCAGCAACAATTTATCCGCCGCTGGGTCGAGCACGGCGCCCAATTCGCTCTGCCAGCCGAAGCGTTTGGCGAGAAAGCCATCGGCCAGGTCCGACAGCGCTGCAATCCCGAAGAGCGCGATCGCGATCAGCAATTGATGGTGCACCAGAGCCAAGGCAATCGGCGGCACGAGCAGAATTCTGCACGCGGTGATGACATTCGGGATCTGGCGTAAGGACAGGGGCACGGGACTTAAGGCTGTCCTAACGCCGAAACTGAAAGCGCTGCACCCCATTGTCGCCGGCCGCGATCGATTGCAAACGCCCATTCAACGACAGCGTACGCTGCAAAGATTCCGTACCACCGCGTGTCGCCAGGCGAAATCTAATGGTATCACCCGCCAAAGCCACCACGCTGACATGAGAGATGAACGTCAGCGACTCGAGATAGGTTTGCACGCCGGCGTAATCCCGCAAATCGCTGACCCCCGTCACCTCAATATCGACCGGCACGAGATTGCCACTGACCGCGAATAACTCCGCGTACAAATCCGCCGCGCGATTCACTCCTTCCAAGGTTCCCGAATACTCGCTGCTGCGGTCTTGGAACAGATGCGTCCAACGCACATTGGCGGTGGCGCTGGTGCCGCTGGCTCTGCCGACGAGCACGCCCTCGCCGCCCAAGCGCCGGCCGATATCCGCCAGAGTCGACGGCGCAGCGCCGTTCACGCCGGCATAGTCCAGGCGATTTCGCTGCACCTCGGCGGCACTCGGCCAGAGCAGCGGCAAGCCGCGCGCCAGCGCCGCCGCGTCGATGGCCGCCTTCAGTTCCGAGCTGTCGTCGGCGGTGATGACGGTACCCGTTGCGCTACCCGTTTGAGCGGCGAGCCAGACAAAGGTCGTGGGCCTTTCATGGCCCCACAACGGCTGGCCGTTCTGTGTCAGCCAACGCTCGATGGCCGCACCGTCGAAGCCCACCGACAATTGCCTATCAGCGGTCCCGCGGCACTGCTGCACATAGCGGTGCGCATTGCCGAGCAGCGGCGCCAGTGCCGGATCGTCGCCGGCCGTGCTGCGTCCGGTAACGCGAACCAGCACAATCTTCATTGCCGCCTGGAAAGCGGCGGGCGGCGCCGATTCGCATCGTTCGGAAAACGGCACCGTCGCCTGGTTCAGTTCGGCACGCGTCAGGGCGGGAGCGGCATGGCTCGCAAATAGCGCGGTCCAGGCTAAGCATAAAACCGCCGCGGGACGCAACGCGGATCGCAACTGTCGGCGAGGAAAGACTATGGAATGCTGTGACATGGTGTGATGTAAAATACCACAGCTGACCGGCCTGCCGCGCCGCGCCAGCGGGCCGGCGTTGCGCCGATCCGACGGTCGGAGGCACACAATTGAGGATGCGAATGACAGAGCGAGCCCCCGTAACCTACGCCCAAGCCGGAGTCGATATCGACGCCGGTGAGGAACTGGTTGAACGCATCAAACCCCATGTGCGCCGCTCCATGCGTCGCGAGGTGCTGGGCGGCATCGGTGGCTTCGGCGCTCTGGTCGAAGTGCCCTTGGATCGCTATCGCAAGCCGGTGCTCGTGTCGGGAACCGACGGGGTGGGCACCAAGCTGCGCCTCGCTATCGACACCCAACGCCACGATACCGTGGGCATCGACCTGGTCGCCATGTGCGTCAACGACGTGGTGGTCCAGGGTGCCGAGCCGCTGTTCTTTCTCGACTATTTTGCAACCGGCAAGCTCGACGTGGTGGTGGGCGAGCGGCTCATCGCGGGCATCGTCGAGGGCTGCGTGCAAGCAGGCTGCGCCCTGGTCGGGGGCGAAACCGCTGAGATGCCGGGTATGTATCACGGCGAGGATTACGATCTGGCGGGGTTCTGCGTCGGCATCGTGGAAAAAGACGCCATCATCGATGGCTCGGCGACGCGCGCCGGTGACGTGGTGCTGGGGCTGCCTTCTTCTGGACCGCATTCGAACGGATTCTCGCTGATCAGAAAAATACTGCAGGTCTCGCGCGCCGACCTTGAGACACCCTTGGACGGCGTAAGCCTGGTCGATCGGCTCATGACTCCGACCCGCATCTATGTGAAACCCCTGCTGCGCTTGATCGCGGAACTGCCGGTACACGGCGTGTCGCACATCACCGGCGGCGGCCTGCTGGAAAACATTCCGCGGGTGCTGCCGGATGGGTTGGAAGTGGTACTGCAACGCGATTCCTGGCGCCGTGAAGCGGTGTTCGAATGGCTGCAACGCGAGGGGCAGGTTGCCGACGCGGAAATGTATCGAGTGTTCAATTGCGGTATCGGCATGACGGTGCATGTTCAGCCAAGCGATGCCGATCGCGCCATCGCCATCCTTCGCGACCTGGGCCAGGAAGCGCTGATCATCGGTGAAGTGCGCGCCGGCAGCCGCGGCGTCGTCATCGCTTGAATAGCGGCCAGTCGCGCCGGCCGATCGTCATCCTCATCTCGGGACGCGGCGGCAATATGCGCAGCCTTATCGAGCGCAGCCGCGACAGCGACGCGCCCTACGCCGTCACCCAGGTATTGTCCGATCAGCCCGACGCGGCGGGACTGCGGATTGCCGCCGAATTGGGCATTCCGGCACAGGCGCTGGCTGCCGATCCCGGCATGGATCGCACAGGCTATGATGCGGCCTTGGCGGCGGCGATCCGCGCCTGCTCGCCGTCGCTGGTGGTGCTCGCCGGATTCATGCGCATATTGTCGGCTCAGTTCGTCGCCGGCTTTGCGGGAAGGATATTGAACATTCATCCGTCGCTGTTGCCGAAATTTCCAGGGCTGCACACGCACCGGCGGGTACTGCACGCGGGCGAGCCGCAGCACGGCGCCACCGTGCATTTCGTAACCGAGCAGCTGGATGGCGGTCCGCCCGTCATTCAGGCGCGCGTGGCCGTGGCGGCGGACGACGATGTGGCGAGCCTGGCGGCGCGCGTGCAGATCCTGGAACACCGGATCTACCCGCTGGCGGTGCGCTGGTTTTGCCAGGGCCGCCTGCGGTTCGAGGCAGGACAAGCCTGGCTCGACGGTAAGGCATTGCACGAGCCGGTGCAGTTCACCGGCGCAGAGACATGAGGGGATTGATTTGCTGAGGCTTCGACAAGTCACCGCGCCGTTGCTCGCCCTTGTGGCCGCATCGGCTATCGGTGCCCAGACGCAGGGCATCGAGCCGACACCGACCCTGGCAGCGTCGCCGACCGCCGCTACCGCCATTGGACCTTTTTCCGCTCACTATCAAGCGGACTGGAAGACCATCAGCGTCGGCACCAGTGATTTGGAGCTCAAGGAAGGCCCTGAGCCGGGCCGCTACGAGTACACATGGATCATCACGGCCCGCGGCATCTTTCGGATGATTTACCGCGATGACTTGATTCAGAAGAGCTGGTTCGGCCTGCATGCCGAACATGTTCAGCCGATGAAGTATCGGGCGGTGGACGGTTCCTCCAGCGTCGATCTGGATTTCGATTGGGACGCCGGCCGCGTGCACGGCACATCTGAAACCAAGCCGGTGGACTTGAAGTTGAAGGAAGGGACCCAGGACGTCATGTCCATCCAAGTGGAAGTGATGCTGGATCTGAAGCGCGGCGACTTGCCGAAGACCTTTCAGATCATCGACAAAGATCAGGTGAAGGAATTCATCTACGCCCAGGAAGGAACCGCCAAGATCAGAACGGCACTGGGGCCGCTCGACACCCTCATCGTGTCCAGCCAGCGCGCCGGCGGCAACCGCATATTGCGCATGTGGTTTGCGCCGTCCTTAGGCTACATACCCGTGCAAGCCGAGCGCGCCCGCGACGGCAAGCTGGAATTTGCAATGCGGATCAAATCGCTGAAACGCTAGGTCTTCGGCAGCGTCACGCCACGCTGGCCCTGGTACTTGCCGCCGCGATCCTTGTACGAGGTCTCGCAGACCTCATCCGATTCGAAGAACAGCATTTGCGCCACGCCTTCGTTGGCGTAGATTTTCGCGGGCAGCGGAGTGGTGTTGGAAAATTCGAGAGTGACGTGGCCTTCCCGCTCGGGTTCCAAAGGCGTTACGTTACAAATTATACCGCAGCGCGCATAAGTTGAATTGTGAACGATGATTCCGTTCGCCACAAAATTGTGCAGTGTCGGCACGGAAATATCAAACACCTCTTCCTCGCCGGCCGGCTCGATCGTCTCGACGACGTCCCACAGCGGGCCGTCGATGAGGGGGCTGATGTACCTATCACCGGTCGCCAGCGCTACTTGGGCGGCAGTCGACATCGATACCGACCGCGTTGGGTAGGCATGTACGTCGATGGACGACAAACTTACCCCGCCGACGCGAGCGGCCATCCCAAGCATGGGCCACGCCTCTCGCGGCAAGGTGTCGAAGTTGCTGCGCCGCTGCGGTTGCGCGCGAATCATCGGCAGCACCTCGGAATCCAGTGTCTGCTGCTTCACTGAGCCCGGTGTGAAGCCAATCCTTTCGGCGAAGCGTCGTATCTGATCTTTGTCCGTAATTTGGATTTTGCACGCGCGAGTGCCGATGGCGGTGGTCTTTTCGCGGATCAACGAGATGACGCCGAATCGCAGCAACAGGTGATGCGCGTCTTCGATCAGTCGCCGCGACTTGGAGTAATACTCGAGAAACACGCCTGCTTTCGAGTGATAGACGCTGCCGTCTCCGCTGAACAAGGATTGCAGGAACAACCGCACCGAATTCTCGGGCGCCGTGAACACGGCCTGCGGAACGAACTTCTCGCCGGCGCCAATATTCAAAGCATATTTCTGCAGCCAAAGATGCGCACGATTGCGTTCCGGTATGCCGCCGCGGCCCTGTCGATTGACGAGGCGATAGCCGTAGCGTCCCTTGTAGGTCACCACTCCCATTCCAGCGGTCGCGATACACTCCTTTAACAGTGTCACCAATGCAGGATCCGCGGTGGTGTAGGTCGGGCTATGTCCCGGTGTATCGCACTGCCCTTCCGAAATCATCAGTCCCAACAGACTTGCCTCCCAATCGGGAATGACGGTCTTGCCGAACACCGGGATATCGCGGGCCGCGGCGATTCGATCGCCGGCACGCAGGCCGCTCAAGGGCACCCATCCTTGCAACTGCCGGAAGGGATGATTCGCGGTCGCACGAATGCGCAGGCCGGCTCGTGTGCGAAGTTCGAAGACCGGTTTGCGGCCCTGCGGGATAAACGCCGATATTTTGGCTGCCTTGAGCCGCCAGTCATCCAGAGCCAGCGTCGATTTGCCGAATCGCATCTCGGTGATGGGCACGTACGCGCCGCTGTCCGCGTCCACCACCCGCGTGTCGCCGGTGACGCATTTTCCTAAACAGACCGTAAGCACACTGCGCGGAATCCTGAAAAACTCCACTGTGCTCGACAGCACAAAAGAATTCGGCGGAATGATGCACACCGGTCCTTTGAAGTCCACGAAGGATTTTTCATCGAAGCTCTTCGGATCGACGATGGTCGAATTGATATTCGTGAATATCTTGAAATCTTCCCCGCAGCGCACGTCATAACCATAGCTCGACGTGCCGTAAGACACGATCTTGTGGCCGCCGCTCATGCGGACCTGCTCAGGTGCAAACGGCTCGATCATGCCGTGCTCCTTCGCCATGCGCCTGATCCATTTATCGCTTTTGATGCTCATTACGTCGCTTCCACCGTGATCTTGGGGAATGCCCGGCTATAGTCCTTGTTCAAGGTCGCCAGGCGCGCGGCCGTGCGGCGCGCCATCTGGAAATAAGCCCTGGCGCGCGTGCTGTCCGGTTCGGACACCACGGTGGGAGTACCACCGTCCGCGTCCTCGCGGATGCGGATATCCAAGGGCAGCTCGCCCAGCAATTGCACGCCATACTGTGCCGCCATCCGCGCGCCGCCGCCGCTGCCGAATACATGTTCGACATGGCCGCACTCACTGCACACATGGATGCTCATATTTTCCACCACGCCGAGCACGCGAACCTCAACCTTCTCGAACATCTTGAGGCCCTTGCGCGCATCGAGCAAAGCGATGTCCTGAGGTGTGGTGACGATGACGGCGCCGCTTACCGGCACCCGTTGCGCCAAGGTCAGCTGGATGTCCCCGGTACCGGGCGGCATATCGACGACCAGGTAATCCAGCTCCCCCCAATTCGTGTCGCCCAGCAGTTGGGTCAGGGCTTGGGTCACCATCGGGCCACGCCAGGCCATGGGCTGTTCCTGATCGATCATGAAACCGATGGACATGACTTCGACCCCGTGTGCGCGCAGAGGGGTCAGGTGCTTGCCGTCCGCACTGACCGGCTTTGCGCCCGCCAGACCCATCATCAGGGGCTGGCTGGGGCCATAAATGTCCGCGTCCAGTAAGCCGACTTTGGCACCCTGTGCGGCCCAAGCCAGCGCCAAATTCGCCGCAGTCGTGGATTTTCCCACCCCACCCTTACCCGACGCCACGGCGACAATGTTCTTGACGTTTTCAAGAGGTTTGAGTGTCCGTTGTACCGCGTGCGCCGTGATATTCGCCCGCAGCTTGAGGTCCAGCCGGGCGCCGGCCAACAGCGGCCCCAAATGGTTCTGTAGGGCGGATTTGAGCTCACCAACATAGTCGGCGCATGGAAAGCCCAGAACGAGTTCTACGGTCAGTACGCCGCCTGTCAATGTGACGGATGACACACTCTTGGCGGCCGCCAGGGACTGGGCAAGATACGGATCGACATAAGTGAGCAGGTGTTCGCGGATAACGTTTTCCGCGGCGGTATCTTGAGTCATATGAGGCGCTTATTGTACCGCAGGCGGACAAGTGCGTGCGGTGTGGCATAATCTGCCGTTGTGAATCGAGACCCCGGCGGCTCCACTATTGACGGTGAAGATGCATGGCCGCCGTGGGATGTGCAACCTGAAGGCACTGAATGAGTCTATTCGCCAACTACCGTGCCGACCGGCTCATCGCCGAG
>JANYIY010000214.1 GCA_025358615.1 Gammaproteobacteria bacterium
GCCGGTGCGCAAAGTGATCATCGTGCCGGGTAAGCTGGTCAACATCGTGGTGTAATCGCAGCGTGACCTGCAGCAATAGTCGTTTCGGATCTGCACGCACTGTCGCGACCGGCGGGCAGGCTTTGGCGTTGCTGATGCTGCTGATGACGCTAACCGCGTGCGGCTTTCGGCTGGCGGGCAGCGATCCCCTGCCCGGAGTACTGGCGCGTCCGTATCTGTCCCTGAAGGATCCGTACACCGACTTCTCGCGCGAATTCGAACATCAGCTGAAGGGTGCGGGAGCCACGCTGCAAAATGTGCGCGCCAATTCCACCGCCACAGTCGAAGTGACCAAGGATCTGGTGGAGCAGAGGACGTTGTCCGTGTCGGCAACCAATATCCCGACCGAATATGAACTCACCTACACGGTCACCTTCGAAGTGCAGGGCCCGGACAGGGAACTGCTGGCGCCGCAGACCATCAGCCTGGCGAAGGATTACAGCTTCGAAGAGAACATATTGCTGGCCAAGGAGCACGAGGCCGATATCCTGCGCCAGCAAATGGCGCGCGATCTGGTAACGATTGCCATGCGCCGGCTGACGAGCTTGAAGTAGCTCGGTAAGCGGGCGGTGCTGCTGGTCAACGCCATCGATCGCTTCAGCCTCGAGCTGCTGTTTGATCGCTACGGCATGGAATTACAAATAGTGTCGCCTGAGCAAGTGATTCCCGGATCCTATTGGGGCGAGCGCGAGGCGGGCCTGATCGGCTCAAAGCTGTACGCGCGGCTCGATACGCCGCTGCACTCGGTGCTGCACGAGGGCGCGCATTTCATCTGCATGACGCCGGAGCGTCGCGCCGGCTTGGATACGAACGCGGGCGGGGACGATGCGGAGGAAACCGCGGTGTGCTACTTGCAGTTGACGTTGGCCGATGCACTGCCGAATGTGGGACGCGAGCGCATGTTCAGGGATATGGACGAGTGGGGTTACAGCTTTCGGCTGGGAAGCACCGCGGCATGGTTTGCCGAGGATGCCGAGGATGCGCGCGACTGGTTGATTGGCCACGGACTCATCGATTTACAGGGTCTGCCCACCTATGACTGTCGATAAGACTGCCGCTACGGCGAGCGGCGTGTCGCGCCGTACGGCGCTCGCGGGACTCGGTGCGCTGTTCGCCGCCGGCTGCGGACGCGTGGCCTTCATGGCGGCCAATGTGCCTGCGGTGTTCGGTGCCTATCAGCGTCATGCCAACCTGGCCTACGGCGATGGGCCGCAGCATCGCTTGGACGTGTACGTGCCCAGGGCCGCCGCGGGGCCACGACCGCTGGTCGTCTTCTGGCACGGCGGGCGCTGGAGTTTCGGCGACAAGGCGGACTATCGATTCGTGGGCGCGGCCCTGGCGGAATTGGGCTATGTCGCCGTGCTGCCGAATTACCGTCACTATCCTGACGTCAAGATGCCGGGCTTCATGGATGATGCTGCGCGCGCCGCGTCATGGGCGGCGGCGCATGGCGGCGAGTTCGGCGCCGACCCGAACCTTGTGTTCTTGATGGGGCATTCCGCGGGGGCGCATCTGGCTGCATTGGTGACGTTGGACCCGCGGTACTTCGCGGCGAGCGGGCTGCCCGTGCCGCCCATCGCCGGGGTAATCGGTTTGTCGGGGCCGTATGATTTCCTGCCGCTGCGTGAGGCGGACGTGCAAGATATGTTCGGGCCGCCGCCGATCTATCCGCAGTCGCAGCCCATCCATTTCGTGCACGCCGCCGCGCCGCCCATGCTGCTGGTCCACGGTTTGCAGGACGATACGGTGTGGCCGAAGAATTCGCGCAATTTTGCCACCCTGCTGCGCGCGTACGGTGTGCCCGTGACCTTGAAGCTATATCCCAAACTCATGCATGCCGACACGGTGGCGGCGCTCAGCCTGCCGGCGCGGGGGCGGGCGCCGACGCTCGCCGACATCGCTGCCTTCGTCAGGCAGCCGCGGTCATCTTGAATAGGTGTGTGGTATTGGTCAACCAAGCATCTCCTTCAGGCGGCTGCCGCCGCCGGTGCGGGTGTGGCGTAGACACGGCCGAAGCGATTGGCGAGGAAAGCCGATAGCTTGATGTCTTCCTGACGGATGAGCCCGGACTGCGGTAACTTTCCTTGGGCGAGCATGTCGAGCACGGCGCAAATGCCGCCCGCCGTGGTGATTTGAATGGCGCTGCGGACACGACCGCCTAAGGGCGCGGCATAGATCTTGTTGGCATAGGTCTCCTGCATCAGCTGACCGCCGCGCAAGCCGCTTACCGTGACGAACACGATCACTACATCCTGCAGAGTAATGGGCACTGCATTCTCCAGAATGTCCTTGAGCAGTTCGCGGCGATCGCGCAGACGCAGGTCATTGAGCAGCGCCTTCATGATGGCCGCGTGGCCGGGGTAGCGGATGGTGCGGTAATCGAGATTGCGCACCTTACCGGCCAGGGTTTCGCAAAGCGTGCCGAGGCCGCCAGAGGTATTGAACGCTTCGTACAAAATGCCGTCGAGGGAGAATTCTTCCAGCTCCTCGAGGGGCTGGGTCTCGCGCAACTTGCCGTTGACGATGGCCTCGCAGGGTTCGCAGTACTCGTTGATGACGCCGTCCGTGCTCCAAGTCAAATTGTAGTTGAGCGCATTGGAGGGAAACTTCGGCAAGGCGCCGACCCGCATGCGCACGTCATGCAATTCGTCGAAGCGCGAGGCCAAGTCGCTGGCCACAATGGTGATGAATCCCGGGGCCAGACCGCATTGGGGAATGAAGGCGGTTTTGGCGCCTTCGGCGAGCTGCTTCACAGCACGGGTGCTGGCGACATCCTCGGTCAGGTCCAGGTAGTGCGCGCCCGCAGCCTTGGCCGCCTCGGCGATGGTGCGGGTGGCGTGATAGGGGGCCGCGCTCAACACGGCGAACTTGCCGGTTAGAATCTTGCGCAGAGTGTCGCCTTGGGTGATATCGGCGGCGATCTTGGTGATGGCCACCGCCGTTTCCAGGCGATCCAACTGCTGCTGCGATCGATCGACGACGGTGACCGAATAGTCGCCGGAACCACCCAGCAGTTCGGCAATCATGGATCCGATTTTGCCCGCGCCAACGATAACGATCTGTTTCATATAGAATTCCTTGAGATATTGCCGGCTATTTTCAAGGCATTGCCCTGCAATTAGTAGGGTCATTTCAGACGTTTTTAAGGTATATTAACGACGTTATATAGGGTAAAAACGGCGAATTGCAATGGATGCCATTGACGAGAGACTGCTGCTGGCACTGCGCGAGGACGGGCGCGCCTCGACCGCGAAATTGGCACGGCTGGTCGGCCGCTCCCGCACCAGCGTACAGAGCCGGATCGAGCGGCTGGAAAAGCAGGGCGTCATCGTGGGTTTCGGGGTGCTGCTGGCACCCGAACATGGCTTGGGCGCCGTGCGCGCACACGTCATGATCAAAGTCGGTCCCAAGGAGACACGCGCGGTCACTGCCGCGCTGCGCTCCATTGCGCAGGTGCGCGTGTTGCATTCGGTGAGCGGCGATGTGGATCTGATCGCCGTTGCCGCCACCGCATCGGTGGCCGAGATGGATGAGGTCATCGATCGCATCGGCGCATTGGACGGAGTGGAGCGCACTACATCGTCCATCATTCTGTCGACGAAATTTGAGCGCTGAGTTTGGGAAACTGAGGAGATACGCGAGATTGGCGGCTTGACCGACCTAAGCGGGGTGGGGGATAAATAGCTAGACGGCCACCTGCTCCAGCCAGGAACTCAAGAAGGACTGCAATCGATCCCCCCACCAGTAAGGTCAGGCCGGAGCGGCCCCTTGCAGTCCCTTGGCGACTCGGATGGACTTGATCCGTGAGACAGCCAGCAGGAATGTCCTATTGTCTGCCTCCGTAGGACACCCTCCGACACGAACACGCGTATTGCCGCCCTGGTTTCCCGCAAGGCAGTGCGGCCATGATGGTTGTGGAACACATCGGTAACGATTGGGGTGTGCCTTAGGAGGAATCGTGAGACAACTTATCAGTTTGTTTGTTGCCGCCTGCCTGGCCTCGGGCTGCGTGGCGGGAAGCAACATTTCGCACGCGGACGGTCCCGGCGCCACGAAACCCGATGCGCCGACGCTGTGCCGCGACGGCAGCACGCCGCCCTGCAATGATCGCGGCTGAATGCAAACGTAGAGTAAGCGCCGCAGCGGTCTAAGCGCTCAAGCGGTGAATCCGGGAGCGGGGCAGGCGTCGCTGCTTGAAATAAAAAACGGCGTGGACCTTATAAGGTGCCCACGCCGCCGGGATATCGCACCAGCGGGGGAGTTGGCTGGCTTGCCGGCGCGAGATTCTCCTAAACCTTTAACTTCGATCCCATCCGGGTCCGCGAAGCTATGATCTACCCTGCCAAAATTAGCGCATCAAGGAACGGACGCTTTATATCCCACAGTGAAATTTTTTTCGCTTGACAGATATGGTTTCCGCTACTCTCGTCTCGATCTGCGGCCACGAATACGGGCGGATTTCCGCGCGCCGCGGAAATCACCAATGGTCAGCAGCTTATAAGTAAATTAAGCAGCGGCGGATGACGCCACCCGCGGCTGACGCAGGCGGTTGACGATGAGATAGGCGGCGACGGCCACGACCAGAGTGATGCAGCTCACGTAGAAGTCTCTTTGCATTGCCGGCGTGAGCGCCATCGCAATCAGCACCGCGCCCATGGCGGCAATGGCGGCATAGCTCAAATACGGGAACAGCCACATGTTGACCGCAGGCGCGGGCTGACCCTCGCGTTCGCGGCGCATGCGCAGCCGGATTTGCGCGACGCAGATGGTCATGTAGACGAAGACGATGACCGCGCCCGACGAACTGACTAGAAAATCAAATACCATTTGCGGCGCCTGCGTGGCGGCGATGATGCCCAGAAAGCCCGCCACCGCGCCCAGCAGCACCGAGCCTACCGGCACGCGCCGCGCATTCAATTTAACCAGCGCCTGCGGCGCATCGCCGCGACCGGCCAGGATGAACATGACCCGTGAACTCACATAGAACGCCGAATTCAGGCACGACAGCACGGCGGTGAGAATGATGACGGTCATGATGTTGGGCGCGTAAGGCACGTGCATGGTATTGAGCGCCAGTGTGAACGGCGACTCGCCGGAACGCACCGTATTCCACGGCGTGACCGATACGATCAGAAACAATGAGATGACGTAGAAAACCAGGATGCGCAAAATCACCTGGGTGCTCATTCTGGCAACGGCGCGGCCGGGTTGCGCCGACTCCGCCGCGGCAATGGTGGTGATTTCCGCGCCAGTCATGGCGAAGAACACGGTCGGAACGGCTGCCAGCACCGCGATCCATCCATTCGGCGTGAAACCGCCATGATCTACCAGATTGTTGAAGGTCGAACCATTTGGCGCGGTCAGGCCGAAGGCATACGAGGCTGCAATGACGATGAATACGATGATGGCGGCGACCTTGATCGAGGCAAACCAAAACTCGAACTCGGCATAGGAGCGGGCCGACATGAGATTGACGGCGGTCATGACGGACATGAGACCGATGCCGATCTGCAGCGGCGAGAAGCCGGGGAGCCAGTGGTGCAGAATCTTGGCGCCGGCAATGGCTTCCACCGGGACCACCAGAACCCAGAAGTACCAATACAGCCAACCGATCACGAAGCCCGCGCCCTCGCCCAAGCCCGCGCGCGCGAACTCGGTGAACGAGCGCACATGGGGTAGGGCAGTCGTCATCTCGCCCAGCATGCGCATGACCAGGAGTATCAGCAGTCCGCAAATTGCGTAGCTGATGAAACTCGCCGGCCCGCCGGCGATGATGGAGGTGCTGCTGCTGACGAAGAGCCCGGCCCCGATGATTCCGCCGATGGAAATCATGGTCAGGTGGCGGCCCTTGAGCGAGCGGGAAAGCTCGTACTTGGGCACGGCCTGTACGGGCACGGCCTGCACAGGCACGGCCTGCATAGGCGCGGATTGAACGGGCGTATTGGGTTGGGTCATCATTCATCCCTTTGTAAAACTGGCGTCATCTTACCGCGTTAGCGCGCTTCGACGTCGACCCGTGGATCGCCGAGTTTCG
>JANYIY010000225.1 GCA_025358615.1 Gammaproteobacteria bacterium
TGCACGTCCTGTATGCCGCGGTGTTCTTCCCGTTCCGAACGACCTATGCCATCGAGTACTTCCAGCACGCCAAGGGACTCACTCTCGCGCAAGCGGGGGTGGCCAATAGCTGGGTGTTCTTCGCCGCGATTATCGCTACGCCGTTTTTCGGCTTGCTCGCCGACCGCTTCGGACACCGAGCGCTCATGCTGACACTCGGCACCCTGCTGCTGCCATTGACTTTCGTGGTGCTGGGCCTCACCGATTTGAGCCTCTGGGTGACGACGGTGATGATGGGCATCAGCTTTTCCCTGGTCCCGGCCATTATCTGGCCCGCAACCACTCTGCTCGTCGAGCCGCGTCGGCTGGGCGTGGCGCTGGGCCTCATCACCCTGATTCAAGCGCTGGGCATGGCGGGATCCAATCTCGCCGCCGGCTGGCTCGCCGACCGAGCAGGCGCCGGCGCTCACAATCCGCTCGGCTATGAGGTCATGCTCTGGTTCTTTTTCATTCTCAGTCTGGTCGCCCTCGCCTCGGCCCTGCTCCTGTGGCGACGCGAGGCGGGACCCCAGGGACATGGCCTCGAAGAAGCACGCCGGCAGAGCGTCTCCGTCGCTGATTAAGTATTCGTCAGATGTCATGGAATTCCTTTGCGGCTATGCTGTCTCATGGTCCAACAAAACAAAGCGGACCGCGGCATCACATTGCCATTCCTAGCTGAAGCATGACCCTGACTTGCAAATCGCGCGCGCTGCGCTTCGCTGCGGCACTCAACCTGTCGCTGCTCGCGGCTTGTGCAGTGGGCCCGAACTACAAGAAACCCGCGGCTCCGGAGGTCAACGACTACACCCCTGCTCCGCTATCGACCACGGTTGGCGCTGCCGACGTCGTCGCCGGCGCAGCCCAGCGCTTTACCAAGGGCAGCGATATTTCTGCAGATTGGTGGAGCCTATTTCATTCCGCGGCGCTCAATGCGCTCATTGAACTGTCGCTCGCCAACAATCACGACTTCAAAGCTGCACAGGCCGCCTTATCGGTGGCGAGAGAAAACGTGTTGGCGCAACGAGGTGCTTACTATCCCAGTGTCGCGGCCGGCTTCTCGGCCAGCCGCCAGAGGCAATCGGGACAGATCGCCCCCACGCTCAATTCCAATGCCTTTCTGTACGATCTCTTTACGCCGCAGGTCAGCATTTCGTACGTACCCGATGTCTTCGGGCTGAACCGTCGCAGCGTCGAGTCCCTGCAGGCGCAGGAGCAGGAGGCTCGCTTTCAAATGATTGCCGTCTACACCACGTTGACGGCCAATGTGGTGGTCACGGCGATCCAAGAAGGCTCCCTGCAACTGCAGATTGACGCGACCCGTCAGCTCATCGACAGCAACGGCGACAACGTCAAGATCCTGCAATACCAGTTCGACAAAGGCTATGCCAGCCGCCTGGATCTGGCCGCGCAACAGACGCAGCTGGCGCAAGTCGCGGCCTCTTTGCCCCCGCTGCTCAAGCAATTGGCGCAGCTGCACGATCTTCTGGCAACACTCACCGGCCGCTTCCCGAGTCAGGTGCCTCCTGAAAAGTTCGACCTGTTGGGCCTGCAATTGCCGCAGGAACTTCCGCTCAGCCTGCCATCCGCGCTGGTTGCGCAGCGTCCGGATGTCAGGCAGGCCGAGGCCAATCTGCACGACGCCAGCGCCAAGGTAGGCATCGCCACCGCCAACCGGTTGCCGAATATCGTGCTAAGCGCCAATGCCGGCAGTTCAGCGGCGGCCATGAATCAGTTGTTTACCGCCGGCACCGGATTTTGGGGACTCGGTGCAGAAGTGACGGCGCCTATATTCCAAGGGGGCACTCTGTTGCACCAGCAACGCGCCGCGAAGGCGGCTTACGTTCAAGCGGCGGAGCAGTATCGCAGCACGGTTCTCACCGCCTTTCAAAACGTCGCCGACACGCTGACGGCCCTGGAACAAGACGCCGCAGCAGTGCAAGCGGCGTCCGCTGCCGCGGCTGCGGCCAAGGTGACGCTGGAGTTGGCTCATCGTCAATGGCAGGACGGCTACGCCGGCTATCTGGCACTGTTGAGCGCCGAGCAAGCAGACCAGCAGAGCCGGATCGTTTTAGTGCAAGCCCAGGCCAGTCGCTATGCCGATACGGCAGCGCTATTCCTGGCGCTCGGCGGCGGCTGGTGGCAACGCACGGATTTAGGCACGGATAAAAGATGAATAACAGAACGTCTTGTTGGAAGCTGGCGGCACTGCAGGCCCTGGTCACGATCGGGTTCCTCGGCGGCTGCTCGCCGAAAACCGCTGGGGAGCCGGCGTCGGTGGCGACGGTAAATAACGTGACACTGACGCCGGAGCAACGCCGAAACATCCGCCTTTACACGGTCGCACAGGCTAAATTCCACAAGAGCATAGACACCACCGGTGCGGTTGATTTCGACAACGATCAGGCCACCGCTGTGTTGGCGCCTTTTTCCGGTCCGGTCGCGCGGCTGCTGGTGTCTCCCGGCGACCAGGTGAAGAAAGGTGCGCCGCTGGCGGCGGTGGATTCGCCGGATTTCGCGACCGCCATCAGCGCCTATTACAAGGCGCTAGCCACCGCCAAGACCAATCGCCGGCTGGCCGACCTGGACAAAGATCTGCTCCAGCACAACGGCGTGGCGCAGCGCGAAGCGGCGCAGGCGGAAACCGATGCCGTCAATGCCGAGGCAGACCGCGACGCGGCTCTGCAGGCGCTGGTCTCACTGAATGTTGCGGCCGAAGTCATCAAGGATATTGAGCACGGGCGGCCTGTTTCGCACGCCGCGGCAATAATCCGCTCGCCGATCACGGGAACAGTGGTGGAAAAACTCATTACACCCGGACAGCTGCTGCAGGCCGGCACCACCCCGTGTTTTACGGTAGCCGACCTTGCACGCGTCTGGGTCATGGCTCAGGTTTTCGGTTCGGACTTGGCGTCGGTTAGCGTCGGCGATCCGGCCGAAGTGATCAGCGATGCCGATCCCCGTGCGTTCATCGGCAAAGTCGACAACATCTCTGCCCTGGTGAACCCCGACACGCGCTCGGTGGCCGTGCGCGTGGTGGTGGAAAATCCCGCGCGACTGCTCAAGAAGCAGATGTATGTCCGAGTGCGGATTCAATCGCTTAAGGACAGCACCGGTCTGTTGATTCCGGTATCGGCGATTCTGCGCGACGACGAGAACCTGCCGTTCGTTTACCTCGCACAGCCGAACGGGGGATTCGCGCGGCAGCATGTGACCTTGGGTTATCGCTCCAAGGAACAGTACGACATCACCGCGGGACTCAAGGCAGGCGACCAGATCGTGGTCGAGGGCGGCATCTTTGTTCAATTCATGCAGAATCAATGAGCGAGCACCTGCCCCCGCCCGGGTCGGCGCCGCGCAGCGCTTCGATCATGAACCGAATCGTGGCCTCGTCGCTGCGGCAGGGCTTTCTCGTCATCCTCATGACCCTGGTGCTGGTCGGCGCCGGCACGCGCTCGCTGGACCGGCTCCCCGTGGATGCTTATCCGGATCTCTCGCCTCCACGGGTGGAAGTCATCACCCAATGGCCGGGGC
>JANYIY010000241.1 GCA_025358615.1 Gammaproteobacteria bacterium
CTCGCTTGGGCGTGCAAACAATCGTGTCGCTGCTGGAATTACATGAGATTACAGAGCTTGACCTAGCCAGTGAGGAATCGCTCTCTCGTTCAGCCAACCTGCAATTTCTCTCATTCCCGACCCCGGATCGCGGCGTTCCAAGTGACTCTGTGGGATTTGCGAATTTAGTTGCTGTGATTGAGCGGCGACTGCGATCTGGCGAGTCCGTTGCTGTTCATTGTCGGGCTGGAATAGGGCGCTCGGGGCTACTCGGGGCGTGTGTACTAAGTGCCTTCGGGGTTGATCCCGACTCAGCGTTCGAGATGCTCAGCCGCGCACGCGGCGTTACCGTACCGGATACAGACGCCCAGGTTGTTTGGGTTCGTGAATATTCTGGAGGCCGATCGTGACCTTCTGCCGTCAGTTTATCTTTATGATCTGATCGCCAGCTTTTGTTCGCGATCTCTCCGGCGCAGATTCCACCATTTGAAACGGTGACATCAGAATTGGTGGTGTTCATTGCTCCGGTGACAGTCGAAGACCGCGCTCTTTTACGGAAGGAACCACAGCGTTTAAGAGTCTTGTCGCAACGGCGGTAACGATATGAACGATCCGGAATTCCGACATAGCTGGCAGTAGGCTGGCAGTAGAAAACAGGCAATTTTTTCTTTTGCCCCCATTCACTCGCAGGATCTTGTTTTTTCTGGGATTTTCCAATGGCGGAGAGGGAGGGATTCGAACCCTCGAAGGGCTTTTGACCCTTACGCCCTTAGCAGGGGCGCGCCTTCGACCACTCGGCCACCTCTCCGGTACAGGACTTAGCCCTTTCGCGGAGCGCGGGATGATACCCGCCCGACGCAGTCCAGGTAAAGCTATAGAGGTCTAAACGCTACGAGCGTTCAAGCGTCATCGACGATTTTGGCTGCCGGAGCACCCGTTCGGCCGTCGAGGTCTTCCTCGCGCTTGATGCGCTCGTAGATCTCTTCCCGGTGCACGGCCACGTCCTTCGGTGCATTGACTCCGACCCGGACTTGATTGCCCTTCACGCCCAATACAGTCACGGTAACCTCGTTACCGATCATTACGGTCTCGCCAACACGCCTGGTTAAAATCAACATATACGAACTCCTAACTTCCTTGGCATTGCAGCGACGACAATTCAACTACCGCTGTGGATAAGGCACCGCCATCACGCGTTCGTTCCCCGCCCAAGCTGTGAATATCAGATACCACCGCAGAGGCATTGGCCGAGCAAAAACACTGAAGGCTGAACCAAGAATATTAAAGCCAATTGGCGCAACTTGCTATCAGAAAAGACAAACCGTTCAATTAGCGAGGCGGTTGCGTATCAGGGTTTCCACTCCTTCCAGAGCCTTGCCGAGATTTTCCGGCTGCGTACCGCCCGCCTGTGCAAAATCAGCACGGCCTCCGCCTTTACCGCCAATCTGCGCGGCGATGGCGCCTGCAATTTCTCCCGCCTTCATCCGAGTGAGCAAATCAGCGGAAACCCCTGCGACCAATACGACTTTACCTTCTTGCACGGTCGCCAAAACGACGACGGAGGAGCCTAATTTACCCTTCAGTTGGTCAACCGCGTCACGCAGCGACTTGGCGTCCGCCCCGTCAATTTGCGCCGCCAAAACCTTAATTCCGCCGACGTCTTTTGCCTGCGATGTTAAATCGCCTCCTTGGCCGCTCGCGAGTTTGGATTTGAGTTGCTGCACCTCTTTTTCCAGCTTCCGCGACCGCTCGAAGAGCTCGCGGACTTTCTCGTCCACGTCCTCGCGGCTGCCGCGAAGCATTGCAGAAATATCGCGCAATACCTGTTCGGTGTGCACCACCCACTCGTAAGCCATCTGGCCGGTGACCGCCTCTAACCGACGCACGCCGGCCGCCACCCCGGATTCGCTCAAGATCTTGAACAGACCGATGTCGCCTGATCGTTGGACGTGAGTGCCGCCGCAGAGTTCCAATGAGAAATCACCGATCGACAGCACTCGAACATCACTCTCGTACTTCTCGCCGAACAACGACATTGCGCCCGCGGCGACGGCGTCATCCAATGCCATCACCCGGGTTTCCACCGGCGAGTTGCTGCGGATGGCGGAATTGACGAGTTCCTCAACCTGCCGTAATTCCTCGGGTTGCAGGGCCTGTGTGTGCGAAAAGTCGAAGCGCAACCGGTCGGCCGCAACCAAGGATCCCTTCTGCTCTACATGCGTACCCAGCACTTTCCTCAAGGCCGCGTGCACTAGATGCGTGGCCGAATGATTGAGCGCGATGGCGGTGCGACGTTCTTGGTTCACCTGTGATTCAACGGTATCCCCGACCCGCAACTCGCCGCTGTCGAGGACTCCCACGTGCGCGAACGATGCGCCGATTTTCTGCGTGTCGCGCACGGTGAATTGCGCCGCCGCACCGGTCGTTGCCACGCGGATGAGCACACCGGCATCGCCGATTTGACCGCCGCTTTCCGCATAGAATGGCGTGTGGTCGAGCACGACCTGACCTTCTTGTCCCGGCCGCAGCGCATCTACCACGGCGCCATCGAAAATCAGCGATGTCACGACGCCGAGGTCGGTCAGTCGATCGTAGCCCAAGAAATCCGTCTTGCCGGACAACTTCACCGAATCCCGCAATTCCGAGCCAAATTTGCTCGCTGCGCGCGCGCGCACCCGCTGTGCGTCCATCGCCGCGTCAAAGCCAGCTTGATCGATGCTAAGGCCCCGCTCGCGCGCCACATCCGCGGTCAAATCAAGCGGGAAGCCATAGGTGTCGTACAACCGAAACACCGTCTCTCCCGGAATCACGGTGGACGTGAGCTTGGCTGTTTCTGCGTCCAGCAGCGCCATGCCGGTGGTCAGAGTCTCGGCGAAGCGAGTCTCTTCCTGGGCCAGAACTTGGGTTGCGCGCGCCTCACCCCTCACCAGCTCCGAGTAGTACCCGCCCATCTCCCGCACCACGCTGGCGACCAGATTATGGAAAAACGGCTGGGTTTGACCCAACTTGTGGCCATGTCGGATAGCGCGCCGGATGATGCGCCGCAATACATAGCCGCGGCCCTCGTTGGACGGTACGACACCATCCAGGATCAGGAACGTACAGGCGCGAATATGATCGGCGATCACGCGCAAACTCGAGGACGCAAGGTCCTTGGCGCCGGTGGCTTCCGCCGCGGACTGGATCAGCGAACGGAACAGGTCAATGTCGTAGTTGCTGCGCACGCCTTGCATGACCGCCGCAACCCGCTCCAATCCCATCCCCGTGTCCACCGACGGTTTGGGCAAGGGCACCAGCACGCCGTCCGGCATGCGGTCGTATTGCATGAAGACTAGATTCCAAATCTCGACGTAGCGGTCGCCATCTTCGTCGGGCGAGCCCGGCGGGCCGCCAGGGATGTCCGCACCATGATCGTAGAAAATTTCTGAGCAGGGACCACAGGGCCCGGTTTCGCCCATGGACCAAAAATTCGATGTTTCGCCCAGACGAGTGCAGCGCGTCGGATCGATGCCGATTTCCTCGGTCCAGATACGTTCCGCCTCGTCGTCCTCCTGGAATACCGTCACCCACAGCCGTTCCTTAGGGATACCCAGAGTACCGGTGATGAAGTTCCAGGCGAAATGAATGGCCTCGCGCTTGAAATAGTCACCGAAGCTGAAGTTACCCAACATCTCGAAGAACGTATGGTGCCGCGCGGTATACCCTACGTTTTCCAGGTCATTGTGCTTGCCGCCGGCGCGCACGCAGCGTTGCGCGGTAGCCGCGCGCGAATAGTCGCGAACTTCCTTACCGAGAAATAGGTCCTTGAATTGGACCATGCCGGCATTGGTGAACAGCAGCGTCGGGTCATTGCCGGGCACGAGCGAACTCGACGGCAGCACCGCATGGCCGTTCTTGCGAAAAAACTCCAGAAAACTTCCCCGGATTTCCGAGCTCGTCATCGATTTCAATCTAGCGTCGCGTTTCATGTCGGTTCGATATCTGCGTCAAGGTCCGTATCAAAGCCTAAGGCCGTTCGTATCTGAGCGCTCGTGAAACCTCGGTAACCCAGGAATCGCGCCTCGCGCTGCCGGTCAGGGTAGTTGCTCGGCGGCGCCGCGCCAAATTTCTTCTGCCGGGCCCTTCGCAGATGCGAAATCCAGTCCGGAAAAGCGTCCAGGCATTCCTCAGCCAGAATCCCCTCCACGCCGTGCCGGCGCAGATCGGCGCGTACGCGCAGCGGTCCCTGGCCCCGGGCCGCATGATAGTTCACGAAGTTCTCCGTGAAGCGCCGATCATCGAGTAATTTTTCGCCGCGCAGCGCATCGAGCAGCGGTGCGACGACTTCTGCATCGTAACCTTTCTCGAGCAGTTTGCGGCGTAAATCGCCGCACGAATGGGCGCGGCGGGCGAGCGCGTCAAGCGCCGTCGTACGAGCCGCACGGGCGTCGAGCGGGTCTACCTCCTTGCGACCCAGGACGCTACGCCTCTTTGACGTCGCCACCCCGATTCATGGTCGCTTTCTCGGGAATTTATTTGGCGCGAATTTGCCCCTCGATGTCCTTGGCAATATCGGCATGCTGCTGCAGGAAGGTGCGGGCGTTGTCCTTGCCCTGTCCAATCCGCTCGCCCTTGTAGCTGTACCAGGAGCCGGACTTTTCCACCAGATTGTGCAGCACACCGATTTCGATCAGTTCGCCCTCTTTGGAGATACCCGTGCCGTACATGATTTCGAATTCGGTTTCTCGGAACGGCGGCGCCACTTTATTTTTCACGACTTTGACGCGGGTCATCGAACCCACCACTTCTTCGCCGTTCTTGATGGCACCTATGCGCCGAATATCCATGCGTACCGACGAGTAGAACTTCAAGGCATTGCCGCCGGTGGTGGTTTCGGGATTGCCGAACATGACGCCGATTTTCATGCGGATCTGGTTGATGAAAATCACGATGGTGTTCGAGCGCTTGATGTTGCCGGTCAGCTTGCGCAATGCCTGCGACATGAGCCTGGCGTGCAAGCCCATGTGCTGATCACCCATTTCGCCCTCGATTTCAGCCTTCGGCGTAAGCGCTGCGACCGAATCGACGACTACGACATCGACTGCACCGGAGCGCACCAGCATGTCGGTGATTTCCAGCGCCTGTTCGCCCGTATCCGGCTGCGAGACCAACAAGTCGTTGACTTTCACACCCAGCTTTTCCGCATACACCGGGTCGAGCGCGTGTTCGGCATCGACAAATGCCGCGGTGCCGCCGTGGCTCTGCGCCGAGGCGATGATGGCCAGAGTCAACGTAGTCTTGCCTGAGGATTCGGGGCCGAAAATTTCGATGACGCGGCCGCGGGGAATGCCGCCCACGCCGAGCGCAATATCGAGGCCCAGCGATCCCGTCGGAATCGAGTCCACCTCGTAGGTAGCGCCGGCATCGCCCAAGCGCATGACCGAGCCTTTGCCAAACTGTTTTTCGATTTGGCTCAGCGCGGCCGCGAGAGCCTTCTTGCGATTCTCATCCATAGCGATTCCTCAACCAAGTGTGGCGCTATTATTTCATATTCAGCGCCCAACGCTCATCTCATATGCATCGAAATTGCAGAGATTTTCTATGATTTCGCCGTTTCATCCAGTAGTGACCAGGTGCCGACTACTGTATAAACCGAGCGCGCGCCGCTGGTATCGGAGCGCACCAGTGTGAATGAGCGCGCGCTCCAGTGGAACGGTGACATTGCTTTCAGCACAGGGGCTTGCGCCACCTTCCTCGCGAGCGTGACATGCGCACGAAACGCTGCAGCCTGCGCCGCGCGCAGGTTCTCCAGCGCGAGTCGCTCGTGCAACCGCGCGCTCAACTCCACCAACGCCGCCGGCATCTCTCGCGCAATGGCCACCAACACCCGTGGCTCCGGCCAGTAGTCATAGGCGTCGATTTTGATTGTGCAAGCTCCCGCTCGCTGCTCGCCTCCGATCTGCTGCAGCAGCGGCAGCCGCGATTCGGCGACCTCGCCGACAAAGGCCAGCGTCAAGTGATAGTTCTCGCGCGGCACGAGACGCGCGCCGCGGCCCGACCAGGCGGCCGCTTCCGCAAGGCGCGCCCGCGTATCGGAATCCGGCCACAATGCAAAGAACAGTCGCACCGCGATTTCTCAGCGCGAGGGCTGAGACTTGCGCGCGAGCAGCCCCTTGAGAGCCGTGCGCACGGTCTTGCGGCGTACCGTCTCACGGTCGCCGCGAAAATGCTTCAGTTGCACGGCAACATGTATTCGTGCGCCTTGACGCTGCGCCCAGGCCAGCCACACGGTTCCGACCGGCTTGCCCGGCGTCGCGCCGCCGGGGCCGGCAATGCCGGTTACCGCCACCGCCACCTGCGCGTGAGTTCGCTTGAGCGCGCCCGCGGCCATGGCCCGCGCCACGGGCTCACTGACTGCGCCGTGCTTTGCCAGCACCGACCGCGGCACTCCAAGCCTCAAAGCCTTGGATTCATCACTGTAAGTGACGAAACCCTCGGTGAACCACTGCGAGCTTCCGGCGATATCGGTGAGCGCCTTGGCAATCCAGCCGCCGGTGCAGGATTCCGCCGTCGCCACGTCGCGTCGGCTGCTCAGCAAGCACCGCCCGACGCGTGCGGCCAGCCGTGCAAGATCTTCGTCCGAGTTGCGCATGTCTTAGAACTTCGGCCAGGCCAGGTGATCTTTATTGATCGACGCCAAGTCGGGGGTGCCTGCCTGACGCATGATGGAGCGCAGTTCGCGCGTCAAGATATTGCCGACCGCCTCCACTCCCGGCTGACCGAACGCGGTGAGACCCCAGGCGTACGGGCGCCCGATGCCGACGGCCGTCGCACCTAACGCCAATGCCTTGAAGATATCAGTGCCGCGCCGAATGCCGCCGTCGATGAACACGGCAATTCTCCCACCCACCGCCGCGACAATTTCCGGCAGACACTCGATGGTGGAGCGCAGTGTCTCTTCCTGTCGTCCGCCATGATTGGACACTATGATCCCGTCCACTCCCGCGTTCATCGCCTGCGTCGCGTCCTCCGCCGTCACGACGCCCTTCACCAGAAATTTGACGGACACCAATTTACGGACGCGTTCCAGATAGTTGCCAGACATGGTGGTCGGTGCGAGTTCGGTCACGTGCGCAACGTCGATGCCTGCGAACATAGGCGCCCTAAGCCACATGTCGTGCTTACCCCCGACGTGGCATTGCGTGCACACCCGGTCGTCGTGCTGCATGGCCCGCCGCAACGTCTCGGAGTTGCGGCCCGGAGGCGAATCGACGGTGAGCGCGATCGCGGGGCAACCGGCCTTCTCGGCCCGACGCACGATTGCCTCGGTCACATTCCAGTCGTCGGTGGCATACAGTTGCTGCCACACGGGTGCCTTGCGCGCGGCGCGCACCTCCTGCAGCGAACTCGATGCACCCGCCGACAACATCATCAGAAAATCCCGGCTCGCAGCCGCCCTCGCCACGGCGACTTCCGCCTCGGGGTGAAAGGCGCGCATGCTCGACACCGCCGAGAAATAGATCGGCTGCTTCCACTGACTGCCCCAAACACTGCGGCTGGTGTCGAGTTTGCTGACATCGACAAAGCGCCGCGAGCGAATCTCGATGTGCGAATACGCATCATGGTTCAAGAACACGGTGCGGTCGTCATCCGCTCCCGTCGCGAGATAGCCGAAATGCGCCGGGGGGAGTTTGGCGCGCGCCAGGGCTTCGAACTCCGCCACATTGAGAACCTGATCCACCGTAATGTCGACCGCATCGGTTTTGGGCGGCGTGGCGTTCGTCGCACCCCGGCCGAGACGCGGCATGCTGAGCAACGCCGGTGCGGCGCTCAGACCATTGATCAGCATGCGACGAATTTGCGAGGGGCGGTCTGTATTGCGCATAGTTTATGCCTTGAATGTTGTAGATTGTTGTGCACCGGCTGATAGCAAGAAAGGCTGAGCCCGTCAACTCAGGCATCCGTGCCAAAAAGGGCCGCATTGTCGCGCCGCACGGCTCGCTGCGTCGGCGGAGCATGTCGATGCCATCGACATAGCAATCGCCTAATGTCGAAAAAAGTGATACTTTTCGACATACGGGTTTCAGCGCCGACCGCCCTTACGACGACCTCCCCGAGAGCTGCTTGATCTGATTTTCGTGCAACCGTATTGCCGGATCGATAATGTCGTCGAAGCCGGGATTGCGAAGCGTCAGACGGCATCGACATACCTCCATAAACTCGCATCCATCGGCGTCCTTTAGCAAATGCAAATCGGCTTGAACAAGCTCTTTGTGAACGGCCGGTTTTTGAAGTTGCTGACTCAGGAATCGAACGACTACAAGCGATTTGCGTCGAAGTGACGACCGCCGAGCACACCCCCATGATGCAGCAATACCTGCGCATCAAAGCCCAGCATCCCGACGTGCTGCTGTTCTATCGCATGGGTGATTTCTACGAGATGTTCTACGACGATGCGCGCCGCGCCGCGCAACTACTGGACATCGCACTTACCCAACGCGGCGCTTCGGCCGGCGCGCCCATTCCCATGGCCGGCGTGCCCGCGGTCACCCTCGATACCTACCTGGCGAAGCTGGTGCGCAAGGGCGAGTCGGTTGCCATCTGCGAGCAGCGCGGCGAACCGGGCAAGGTCAAGGGCCCGATGGAGCGCGAAGTGGTGCGTATCGTCACCCCGGGTACCCTCACCGATGAGGCCCTGTTGGACGAGCGGCGCGACAATCTGCTGGCCAGCGTCTGCGGGGCTAATGGCCGCTTCGGTCTTGCATGGCTCGATCTATCGGCCGGCCGTTTCAGCATCATGGAACTCGCCGGCATCGCCGCGCTCGAGGCCGAGATTGAGCGGCTGCGCCCCGCCGAATTGCTGGCGCCCGACGGCGCACAGCCCGTCCTCGCACCCTCCTCCAGCCTCAAGGATCGGCCCTGGCGGTTACGCGCGCCCTGGCATTTCGACACCGAGTCCGCACGCCGTGCGCTCACCGAGCAATTCCGTACACATGACCTAGCCGGCTTCGGCTGCGCCGACAAGCCCTTAGGCGTTGCCGCAGCCGGCGCCCTGCTCGCCTATGTACGGGAAACGCAGAAATCTGCACTACCGCACCTCTTGTCCATTACCACGGAAGAGCGCGATGCCGCGCTCATCATGGACCCCGCCACCCGCCGCAATCTAGAACTCGATGAGAGCCTCGCCGGCAAACCGGAAATGACTCTCGCGGGCGTATTCGATCGCACCGCCACGGCCATGGGCGGCCGCATGCTGCGCCGTTGGCTGCATCGGCCGCTGCGTGACCACGACGCGCTGCGCATGCGCTACGACGCCGTCGCCACCCTGATGCAATCCTCGCAATACGCCACGCTCGCGGAACCCTTGAAGGCCATCGGCGACTTGGAGAGAATCGTCGCGAGAATTGCCCTGCGTTCGGCGCGGCCGCGCGACCTGACGCAGCTGCGTGCGGCGCTCGCCGTGCTGCCTCGGCTGCAGCAGATTCTGGGCACCACGTCTTGTCCCCTGCTGCAGCAACTCATCACCGAAATCTCCCGCGACCACGACGGCCATCGGCACGACCATGCTCTGTTGACCAGAGCCATCGTCGAGGCGCCGGCCCACTACCTGCGCGACGGCGGCGTGATCGCCCCGGGCCATGACCCGGAGCTCGACCAGCTGCGCCTGCTCGGCAGCAACACCGAACAGTTCTTGCTCGATCTGGAAAAAAAAGAGCGCGAGCGCAGCGGCTTATCCAGCCTGAAATTGGGCTTCAACCGGGTGCAAGGCTTCTTCATCGAGGTGAACCGCAGCCAGGCAGACAGAGTGCCGGCCGATTATCTGCGCCGTCAAACCGTGAAATCCGCGGAGCGCTTCATCACCCCCGAATTGAAATCCTTCGAAGACAAGGTGCTGGGCGCACGCGACCGAGCCCTGGCGCGCGAGAAGGCGCTGTACGAGGCATTGCTCGATCATCTCACCGTGCGCCTGCCCGCGCTGCAGTCGACCACAGCCGCCATCGCCCAGATCGACGTGCTGCAATGTTTCGCCGAACGCGCCACGGTGCTCGACTGCGCACAGCCAACGTTGGTGCAGGAGCCGATGTTGCTGATCGACGGCGGCCGCCATCCCGTGGTCGAGCGCGCCGGCCGGGAACCCTTCGTTCCCAACGACCTGCGCTTTGATGACTCGCGCCGCATGCTCATCATTACCGGACCCAACATGGGCGGCAAGAGCACCTACATGCGCCAGACGGCGCTCATCGTCATTCTGGCGCACATCGGCTGTTACGTACCGGCGCGCCGCGCGATCCTAGGACCCATGGATCGCATATTCACGCGCATCGGTGCATCGGACGATCTCGCGGGCGGGCGCTCCACCTTCATGCTCGAAATGACCGAAACGGCCAACATCCTCCACAACGCCACCGCCAAAAGTCTGGTGCTCATGGACGAAGTGGGCCGCGGCACCAGTACCTTCGACGGTCTGTCGCTCGCGTGGGCCTGCGCCGCCTTCATTGCCAACAAAATCTGCGCCTTCACCCTGTTCGCCACACACTACTTCGAACTCACCAGCCTCGCCGGCGAGGCACCCGGCGTCGCCAACGTGCACGTCGAGGCAGTGGAACACGGCGATTCTCTGGTCTTCCTGCACAGCGTCAAAGAAGGCCCCGCGAACCAGAGTTATGGATTGCAGGTCGCAGCCCTCGCGGGCATTCCGAAATCCGTGACGGCGCAGGCACGCCGTTACTTGACCGAATTGGAGCGCGAGCGCGACGCGCTACGCAGCCGCGCCTCGCCGCAGGGCGAGCTGGCGCTGTTCGGGGCGGCGGCGCCCGCTACGCCGGCAGCTAATTCCTCACGTCCTGAATCCGCCGCACTCGAAGCATTGCGTGCGCTAGACCCGAATTCTTTAAGTCCACGCGAGGCACTGGACCTGCTGTTCCGCCTCCAGCAGCTCGACCGCGGGTAGTACTTCGCCGAGCGCCACGAATGACGTGTCGCGACCAAGATTTGCGACTCGTGACGTATGTACGATGACTCGTGACATAGTACGTACGATGCTGTCGCGTGGTCGCTGCCAGGGCTTAGGGTGACAGGAGGCCGGACGCCACCTGCGCCTTTCCGTTGG
>JANYIY010000285.1 GCA_025358615.1 Gammaproteobacteria bacterium
TACCGCCGCACTTGCGCATCGAGCCTCTGCTCGAGCCCTTCTATGAAAACTGAGCGCTGCCCGCATTAGCGACTTAGGGTCCATTCATCGCATCGGCGTGCATGTGCCGAAGCTGCGACTGGCTCATGCCGTCATCGCCGAGGCCATGGCATGGAGCAGTGCGCCGGGGCGCAAGAGCGCGCGCGGCGCGCGCGCCATCTGCAATTGGGACGAGGATGCGTTGACCATGGCGGTCGAGGCGGGCCGCGCTGCGCAGGGCGCGAACCTGGTGCCACAGTCCATTGTGTTTTGCTCGACGACCGCCCCCTTCCTCGATCGCGATGACGCCGTGATGCTGGCCGCGGCGCTCGATCTTGCAGAATCGACCGAGACACTGAACGTGGGCGCGTCCACGCGCGCGGGCACTCAAGGCCTGATCAATGCCCTACGGCGCGCCGACCATGCCCGCACTTTGCTGGTGGCGAGCGATGCGCGGCTGACGCGCGCCGGCAGCCCGCAGGAAATGAGCTACGGCGATGCGGCGGCGGCGCTGCTGCTCGGCCCTGCAGATCCGGCTGCACTCGCCACGGTGGTGGGCACGCGCAGCCTCGGCAGCGACTTCGTCGACCATTACCGGATGAGCGGTTCGAAATTCGACTATGCGCTCGAGGAGCGCTGGGTGCGCGACGAGTCGCTGCTGGAATTGGTACCGCGAGCCGTTGCGGAACTACTGGCTGCGGCCGGAGTGAGCCGCGATGCCGTGCGACATCTTGCGTTGCCGGCCGGTGCGTCAACCGTCAAGCGCATCGCGGAGGCCTGCGGCCTGCAACAGGCGCAGCGCGACGCTCGTGTTCTCGCCGAATGCGGCGACGCCGGCGCTGCGCTGCCGCTGCTGCTGCTGAGCGCAGCGCTCGAAGCGGCGGCGCCCGGCGAGATGATCCTGGCACTGGCCGTCGGCCAGGGCGTCGATGCCCTGCTGCTGCGCGCCGAGCCGGGGGTGCGAGCAGCCGGACGGCCGCTCACCGAGGCACTGGCGCGCAAGCGTGACGAATTGAGCTATGTGCGCTATCTGTCGCATCGCAGCTTGCTCGATGTCGATTTCGGCATGCGTGCGGAACGCGATCAGCGCACCGCGCATAGCGTGGCCTACCGTAAACGCCGCGCGCTCAGCGCCTTCAACGGCGGCCGCTGCCAACGTTGTGCCACTGTGCAATTTCCACTCGCGCGTGTTTGCGTCAATCCTGAGTGCCGGGCCACCGACACTCAAGTGCCGCATCGGCTCGCGGACTCGCGCGGACGCGTCAAGTCCTTCACCGAGGACTGGCAGGCTTACGCCGCCAGGCCGCCGTATCTATACGGCAACGTCGAGTTCGCCGCAGGCGGCAATTTACTGATGGAATTTACCGACATGGAGCCGGGCGAGCTCAAGATCAACGATACCGTACGTTTCGTGTATCGCATCAAGGATGAGGATCGAGCGCGCGGCTTCCGCCGCTACTTCTGGAAGGCAACCACGGCTTAAGTCCGGGACGGAAAATGGCAAGCGGAATCAAGGACAAGGTTGTGATCTGCGGCATGGGCTGTTCCAAGTTCGGCGAGCGTTGGGACATGGGTCCCGACGATCTGATGGTGGAAGCCTTCGCTGAAGCTCTGGCCGATGCCGGCATCGAGCGCGACCGCATCGACGCGGCATGGCTCGGTGTATTTTTCGACGAGCAGAACACGGGCAAGTCCTCGCTGCCCCTGTCGATGGCGTTGCGGCTGCCGAACGTGCCCACCACCCGTGTGGAAAATCTCTGCGCCACCGGCACCGAGGCGCTGCGCGGCGCCGTCTACGCCGTTGCCGCCGGCGCCTGCGACATCGCTCTCGCGATGGGCGTGGAGAAGCTCAAGGATACGGGCTTCGGCGGTTTACCAGAGCGCACCAAGGGAACGTTCGAGGATTTGTACCTGCCCAGCAGCACGGCGCCCGGCGCGTTTGCACAGCTGGCAAGCGCCTATGCCGGGCATTACGGCTATTCGATGCAAGATTTGAAACGCGCGATGGCGCATATCTCAGTCAAGAGTCACGAGAACGCCACGCGTAATCCAAAGGCGCATCTGCGCAACCGCATCACCGAGCAGCAAGTGCTCGATGCGCCCGCCATCGCCTATCCGCTGGGCGTGCTCGACTGCTGCGGGGTCAGCGACGGCGCCGCCTGCGCCATCGTCACCACGCCCGAGATTGCGCGCAGCCTCGGCAAGCGCGATCTGGTGTCGGTGCAGGCCATGCAGCTGGCACCCAGCAACGGAGTAGAGATGGGGCATCAGTCCTGGAATGGAAGTCATACTCTGACCACACCCATCGCCGCCGCGCGCGCCTACGCGGAGGCCGGAATCCACAATCCGCGCGAGCAGCTGGATCTGATCGAGGTGCACGATTGCTTCTCGATCACTGAGCTTGTGCTGATGGAGGACCTCGGCCTGTCCGACATGGGGCGCGCGCCGCACGACGTGCTCGACGGCCGCTACGATCGCGACGGCGTCATTCCCTGCCAGATTGACGGCGGCCTGAAGTGTTTCGGCCATCCGATCGGCGCCACCGGGCTGCGCATGGCTTACGAGATTTATTTGCAGCTTCTGGGCCGTGCCGGCGAACGCCAATTGCGCGGCCGCTCCGGCCACGGCCCGGCGCTCGGTCTCACCCACAACTTGGGCGGAATTCCGAATCGCAACATCGCCAGCGTTTCCATTCTTGGATTGTTATCCGCATAAGCAGGAGTATCGCCATGTCCGACACGCTTTTCACCCGCACCGAGCGCAGCCACATGGCACCGCAGTGGCAGTCCGCGCGCGACATGCTCGACAAACTCACGGGCGACGCCACCTTCGTCGAGGTTTTCGCACAGGCTCCGCAGTTGCTCGAGTTCGTCATGCAGCAGTTCTATGTCAAGGTGTTCTTCGGCGGCACGGTGCAGCAGCGTTACAAGCAGCTCGCGCGTCTCAAGCTGTCGCTGATCCACGGCTGCCGTACGTGCAACAAACAGAACGTGCCTGGCGCGCTCGAGGCGGGCTTCACGCAGGCGCAGATCGATGCCCTCAGCGACGGCAACCTTGGCGCCTTTGCGCCGCTCGAGCAGGCCGTGATTGAATATGCTGAACAGATCGCACTCTCGAACATGGACGGCCAAATGTCTGCGGCGTTGTTCGAGCGGCTGCGCGCCGGCTTCTCGGAGGCGCAGATTCTGGAACTCGGCACGGCGATGGCCGTGATTTCAGGAATAGCGAAATTATCTTTCGTGCTGGGTCTGGTCGAGCGCGAGAGCTACTGTCCGTTCGCCGCCGGCGACGCGAGCGCGGCCGCAGCAGCTTAAGCTCAGCGCCCCGGCACGCGAAAATAATCGGGGATACCGCCCGGCCAATCCTCGCCCCAGTTCTGCCGTCCGCCATCCACCGTCAGCACTTCGCCGGTGATGAATTTTCCGCTCGGTGCGCTCAGGTAGACCACTGACTGTGCAATGTCCATGACATCGCCCATGCGCTTCATGGGATTGGAAACCGCAAAGTCCTCCGCGGCCTGGCGCGGGTAGACATTCAGGCCCTCGGTGGCGATCGATCCCGGCGCCACGCAATTGACGCGAATATTGAGTGGCGCCCACTCCACCGACAAGGTTTTGCTCAAGTAGATCACGCCGGCGCGAGCCGCTGCGGTATGCGCGACCTGGGGCATGCCGCGCGTCACGACGGCGACGATGTTCACGATGGAGCCGCTGCGCTCATGGGCACGCCACTGCTGCGCCGCGCCCTGCATCATGTGCCAGGTACCGTTTAAATTCGTGTCGATCACGGCGTTCCAGCCCTTCACGCTGAAATCGATGGCGGCTTGCGGAAATTGGCCGCCCGCGCTGTTGACCAGCACATCCACCTGCTCAAATCGCTCCCACGCCGCAGCGATGAACGCCTGAACTTGCTCGGGCTCGCGGATGGTCATGGCCCGGGTCATGATCTTCTTGCCGAGACGCTTTTCGATGCCGGCTGCGGTCTCCGCGAGCTTGTCGGCACGGCGTCCGCAGATCGCCACCTCTGCCCCGAGGCGGGCCAGCACATAGGCGATGGCTCGCCCCATGCCGCTGCCGCCGCCCGACACCAGGCACACTTGCCCCGCCAGAGCATCGTCACGAAATGACAGCGGGCAGGAGACCAGATCGTCATCGGTCATGCCCCACTGTTTGGGCGGATCTAACGGCAGGCGTATGCTCATTGTTATTTGGAAAGGGCCCGGCAGGTGCGCGCGATTATTTTCAAGTATAGGCAGCGAGCCTCAAAAAAGAAACAGTCCTGACTGTTTTTTTTGCCGCTGTGCGGTGATACTGTCGGCTTAACCTCTGTCTTGAGCAGGACAATGGCTGTCAATCATAGCGAAGATCTCTCCCGGCTCCGCATTTCGGTCACGACCATGGGCGACTTGTTGCTGAGCGCCGCCGACCGCTATCCCGATACGTTGGCACTAGTGTTCCCCGACTCACAGTACACTTACCGCGAACTTGCCGCGCGCGCCGTGCTGCGCGCCCGCAGCTTGCAGGCACTCGGCGTCAAGCCGCGCGATCGCGTCGGCATCCTGATGCACACCTGTCCGGCGTTCGTCGAGATTTTCTTTGCCGCCGCCCTGTGCGGCGCATGGTGGTGCCCATCAATGCCCGCTACCGGCCGCCGGAGCTCGCCTACGTCATTGAAAACGGCGACATCGTCACGCTGGTCACCACCGACGCCGTTGCCGAGCAGGTGAGTTTCGTCGAACGGCTCACGAGCGCCCTGCCCGATCTCAAGTCGCAAAGCGCCTCGCGGCGGCTGACGCTTGGCAGCGCACCGAGTCTGCGCAATGTGGTGCTCATGGGCAGCACCGCCGCAGCGGGCTTTCTGCCGCAAAGCGACTTCGACGCTCTCGCCGAGACCTCGCCCGAGCGCTCGGTGCACATCGCACGCCTCGGCGTCCGTGTGCGCGATGTGGGTCTCATGCTCTATACCTCGGGGACCACCGCCAATCCCAAGGGCTGCTTGATCACACATGAGGCGCAGGTCCGCAACTCCATAGCGCTCGGACGCCATCGCTACGGCCTCACCCACGAGGATCGCTTCTGGTCGCCGCTGCCCATGTTCCACATCGCCTCGGTGCTGCCGATGCTCGCCATCTTCGATGTCGGCGGCACCTACCTGACCATGGGCTACTTCGACGCGGGGGTGGCGCTCGACATGCTCGAACGCCACCAGGTGACGGCCACCTATCCCTGCTTCGTCACCATCATGCAGGGTCTCATTTATCATCCGAATTTCGCGCGCACCGATCTGTCGCGCATCAAGCTCATGAATTCCAACTTTGCCGTGCAGCCGCCGGGAGTCGCGGAATCCATTATGCAGGCCATGCCGAACGCGCTGCAGGTGGGCAGTTTCGGCATGACCGAAACGGCAGGCACGGTGTGCACCGGTGCGCCGGACGAAATGGAGTCGCTGCGCATCACGCGGCTCGGCAAGCCGCTGCCCGGCCTCGAAGTGCGCATCGTTGCGCCGGACTCGGGACTCGAGCTTGCGGCAGGCGAACGCGGTGAAGTGCTGGTACGCGGCTACAGTCTGCTCGAGGGCTATCACAAGGATCCGGAAAAGACCGCCCAGGCCATCGATCGCGACGGCTGGTTTCACACCGGTGACATCGGCTCCCTCGACGCACACGGCACCATCATGTTCCATGGGCGCTACAAGGACATGTTAAAAGTCGGCGGCGAGAATGTCGCGGCGGCGGAAATTGAGGCCCTGCTCGGGCGCCACCCGGCGGTGAAGCTCGCCCAGGTCGTCGGCATCCCGGATGCCAAGTACGCCGAAGTCCCTGCGGCGTTCGTCGAGCTCAAGCCCGGCAGCACTGCCAGCGAGGCGGACCTGGTGAACTTCTGCAAGGGCGAGGTGGCCGCTTTCAAGGTGCCACGCGTCGTGCGCTTCGTCGATGAATGGCCGATGTCGTCGAGCAAGATTCAAAAATTCCGGCTGCGCCAATCGCTGGTCGCTGAACTGGGGCTGGCATAGCCCGTGACTCCCGCCGCATCCGCCATCCCAGCCCGCATGCTGCCGCACTTCGGACCCATTGTGCAGAATGCCTTCGTCGTGCGCGATATCGCGGCAGCGGTTGATTACTGGTCTACGAAGATGGGCGTCGGCCCCTTCTATCTGCTCGAGCACATTCAATACGGCGATGTATATTTTCGCGGTGCGCCGCTCAAGTTCGACATGTCGGTCGCCATCGCACAGTGGGGCGACGTGCAAATAGAGCTCATCCAGCAGCACGATACGGCGGCGTCGATCTACTCCGAATTCCTCAATCGCCACGGTGAAGGGCTGCAGCATCTCGGAGTCATGACGGCGTCGCTCGATGAGCAGCTTGCCCGCTTGGCTCCGCTGGGAATCGAGCCCGTGCAGTGGGGCGCGACGGCCAATGGCATGCGCTTCGCGTATCTGAACACGGACCGGCAGGCCGGCGGCATGATCGAGTTAATCGAGACCGGCCCGGCGGTGGAGGCTTTTTTCGCCAAGATTCGCAAAGCCGCCGCCGCTTGGGACGGCAGCCGGCCGTTGCGCCGCCTCTAGCCGCCTGTCTGTGCTTTTCGGCACCCTCAAGCCGGTCCAGATTGCCTATCACGTGCCCGACCCGGAGCTGGCCGCCCGCAGCTTTGCGAATTCCTTCGGCTGGGGGCCGTTCTTTCTGTTCGAGCACATTGCGCTGTCGCGTTGTCTGTATCGTGGGGCGCCGGCGACCTTCGATCACAGCTCGGCGTACGGCCAGGCGGGCGATCTCATGATCGAGCTCATCACCCAGCACGGCGAGGCGCCGTCGGTGCTGCGCGATCTGTATGCGCGCGAGGAAGTCGGCGTGCATCACGTCGCGCATTTCGTGACCAATTTGCACGACGCCCTGAATGAGGCGCGCGCGGCGGGAGTTAAGATCGCTCTTGATGCGTGCACCGCAACCGGCACCAGTTTCGCGATGCTCGATACAGCGCGCGAACTCGGCCATATGGTGGAGCTCTACGAGCCGGCGGGCGATCTACTGAAGTTCTACCGCTATGTGCGCCGGGCCGCCGAAAGCTGGAACGGTGCGCAGCCGCTGCGCCGACTGGGCGGCTAGGCGCCTGGCTGAGCATCATCAAGCCAAACACTCAAAGTAAGGGAATCAACATGGGACGCATCGAGGGCAAAGTCGCGGTGATCTTGGGCGCCGCCGGCGAAGGCAACATGGGTCAGACCATTGCGCGGCGCTTCGCCGCCGAAGGCGCGCGCGTGGTCGTCGCCGGTCGTGCGGGCGCGAAACTCAAGTCGCTGGCCGAAGAGCTGGGCGGCGATCACTGCGTCTGCGACATCACGCGCAGTGCCGAGGTCGCGGCCCTCGCCCGCTTCGCCACGGAACGCTTCGGCAAACTCGACATCGCCGTCAATTGCACCGGCTGGGCTCCTATGACCAAGTTGCTGGAAGTCACGGAAGATGAACTCGACAAACTGTGTGCTCTGCAATTCAAGGGTGTGTATTTTTTTCTGCAGAGCATGGTGGCGCAGATGGCGGCGGGCGGCGGTGGCTCGATCGTGCAGATGTCATCTGCCTCCGCCTACGCCCTGCTCTACAATCACGCCGCCTACATCGCGACCAAATCCGCGGGCGACGCGTTGGTGCGCTGCTTCGCAAACGAGTTCGGCGCCAAGGGTGTGCGCGTGAATTCCATAGCGCCGGGACTTACAGGCAGCCCGATGACGGCTCAGGAAATGGCACTGCCGGGATTGCAGGAAGCCTTTGTGAAGGAATATCCGCTGGGCAGGATCGGCACGGCGGATGACATCGCGAACGCCGCACTCTGGCTCGCCGGCGATGAGAGCTTCATGACGGGGCAGGTGCTGCAGATCAATGGCGGTCTCACCCTGCGCCGCAATCCGACGCCGCGTGAGATCAACGCCAGTCTCAAGGCGGCGGCCGTGCCGAAAAACAGTCAGCCATGATTGTTTTATGCATGCCCCGCTGCTAGCATGCGCATAGAGGCCGCGCGGGCGGTCGCCCTGCCCCCCTGGCGACGGAGTCTTACATGTCGGTCAATTACAAAGTCGAATGGCCCATGAGCTTGCACGCTCCCGCGGACTCGCTGGAAGCGAAGCAGCCCGCCGTCGACAACGGCCTCGACGTGCCCGATCCGGCGCGCTACTCCTCCGCCGACTACATGAAAAAGGAATGGCAGCAACTGTGGCCGCGCGTCTGGCTGCTGGCGGGCGTCACTCCCGACCTGCCGGAATCCGGCGACTACCAGGTGTTCGAAATCGGCCATGAAGAAATCCTGCTGGTGCGCCAGGACGATGCGTCGATCAAAGCCTTCTACAATGTCTGCCCGCATCGCGGCAATCGCATTTCGCTGAACGACCGCGGCAGCGTCGCCAAATTCACCTGCGCCTTTCACGGCTGGCAATTCGCCTGCAACGGCAAGCTGGAAAAAATCACCGACGAGGCAACTTTCGACCCGCGCGTGATTGCGCACCGGCCCTCTTTGAGCGAAGTGCGCTGCGAGGTCATCGGCGGCCTCATCTTCGTCAACATGGACGGCAAGGCGCCGCCGCTGCGCGAGTGGATCGGCTTGCCGCCGGGCTATATCGAAAACTACGAAATCGACAAGATGAACGTGGTGCGTCATGTGCGCAGCGAATGGCGCGCGAACTGGAAGACGGGCATCGATGCCTTCTACGAGACCTACCATCTGCCGTTCATCCATCCGCAGACCCAGGGCGTGATGGAGGACTTCAGCCAGTACGATCTGTATCCGAATGGCTTCAGCCGCATGATCGTACCCATCGGCGTCAAATCGCACCGCGTCGGCGACCAGGTCAGCGTCGACCCGTACCAGCAATACATGATGAAGGAGGCCGGCATCGATCCGGCGACGTACCGCGGCACGGCAAGCGAGGTCCGCGAGGCCATACAGCAAGCCAAGCGCGTACGCGGCAAGCGCTTCGGTCTCGACTACTACGACAAATTGACGGACGCCCAACTCACCGACAGCTGGGCCACCGGCTATTTTCCGAACGTGCAGATCGGCATGCATCCGGAGGGCGTGTTCATCATGCGCTTCCTGCCCCACGCCACTGACCCGGAGCGTTTCTACTACGACAACATGACCCTATTCCGCTATGTCGACGACCCCGGTTACACCGTGCCCGGCTGGATGGGCCTGCCCGACGGCATGGACGTGAGCGGCGCGACGCGACCGGACATCGAACGCATCCCGGTGGATGTTCGGCCGAACCTGGGAGAGGTTCTCGATCAGGATGTGGAATTGGTGGCGGCCGTGCAGCGCGGCTCGAAGTCACGCGGTTTCCGCGGGCCGCTGTGGTCCGATCAGGAACAACGCGTCCGCCATTTTCACCGTGAGCTGGACCGCTACATCAACTGCGAAAAGTAGGCGCGCGTTTCTCGAGAAACGCCGCGATCCCCGCGCGGCCCTCCGCCGTCGCGCCGCGCGCGGCAATGGAGCGGCTTTCGCGGCCAAGCTGGGTCTCGAGGCCCGGTTCGGACTCGGCCAACAGGCGCTTGACCGCGCCGAAGGCGCCCACCGGGCCGGCGGCCAAGCGGGCGGCCAACGCGGCCGCAGTCGCCGCCAGCTGCTCGTCCTCGACCACTTGATTGACGAGCCCCCAGTCGAGAGCCTGCTCAGCATCGAGCGCGCGATTCGTGAGGAACAGTTCCATGGCGCGCTTGTAGCCTACCGCCCGCGGCAATAAAAAAGTACAGGCTGCATCCGGCGTGAGACCCACCGCCGTGTAGGCGGCCACGAATTTGGCGCTGCGCGCAGCCACAGCCAGGTCCGCGGCCAGCACCAAGCCTAAGCCCGCGCCCGCGGCCGTGCCATTGACGGCAGCGATCACCGGCGCGTCCAAGCGCGCCAACAGCGTCATGCCGGCGTGCAAATGGGTGGTGAGCTCACTCAGGTAGGCCCGCACATCGCTGCCCGAGGCCATCATTCCCTTCAAGTCGCCACCGAAGCAGAAGTTCTTGCCCGCGCCCGTCAACACCACCGCACGTACCGCCGCCGCCTCAATGGCGAACGCCGCCGCGAGAAACTCGCGGCCGCATTGCAGATTCAGGGTGTTCGCCGCCTCCGGGCGAGTGAGAGTGAGAAAGGCAATGGAATCGCGAATCTCGAGTTGTAGGGTTGGCGCGCTGTTTGAGCTCATGAGTTATCCACGTAGAAATTAAATGAGATATTATTCGTATCTATATGTAATTATTATTTAAATATCAGCCAATCATGCAATCAGGGCCTCTGATTGCTGCGGAAAGACGCCGGCACGGCTCAGCATGCCGGGAACATCTCGGCCCATCACTCCGGCCAGCCACCTTGCCGATGTAATCAGACTGTCGAGATTCAGACCCGTTTGATAGCCGGATCGTCCGAGCATGTACGCCACATCTTCGGTGGGAACATTACCGGTGGCGCGCGGCGCAAACGGACAGCCACCGATCCCGCCCAGAGACGCGTCCACAATGTTGGCGCCGGCTTGCACTGCCGCCCACACATTGGCGAGACCGGTGTTGCGCGTGTTGTGAAAGTGCACGCGCACCGGCAGCGGCTTGATCGCCGCCGCCACGCGCGCGACCAGCGCCGCCACTTCGCCCGGGCTCGCCACACCAATGGTATCCGCGATGGCGACTTCCACCGGCCCAGACGCGGCCGCCAAGCGTGCCATCTCCACTACTCGAAACGGATCGACCTCGCCGTCGAAGGGGCAACCGAACGCCGTTGAGATGGTAATTTGCGCCGGCCGGGAGTGCTCGCGCGCCAGGCGCACGACCTCGCAGCACATCGCGAGCGACGCGTCCGAGGTCATACCCTGATTACGAATCGCGAAACCATCCGAGGCCGCGCACACCGCGCCCAACTCATCCATGCCGGCTTCCAGGGCGCGTAGCGCACCACGTTTGTTCAGCACCAAGCCGATGAAAGTGACGCCATCACGCCGCGGCAAACTCGCCGCAACGGCGTCGGCATCCGCCATTTGCGGCACCATTTTCGGATTCACGAAGCTGGCAGCCTCGACGCGTCGCGCACCGGCATCCACCACGCGCCCGATGAACTCCAACTTTTGCGAGGTGGTGAACAACACCGACTCGTTCTGCAGACCATCGCGTGGCCCGACCTCGACCATCTGTATCTTGGTCATAATAAAGCCCTATTTTTCAGAAAATTAAGGATATAGTATCATGTGATTCCACATCATCATCCCTACGCTAATCTTTAGGGTACTCCGTAACCACCGCCACCCGGCGTGCTGACCACGAATGCATCCCCCGGGCGCATTTCAACTTGTGCGATATGCTCGAGGCGCTCCACCCGTCCATCCGCACGCTCCACCCAATTCTCGCCTCTTTGGCCGGCCTCGCCGCCGCTCAAGCCGAATGCTCCATGGCGACGACCGTTGCTCAAGATGGACGCGGTCATGGCTTCGAGAAACCGAATCCGCCGCACCCCGCCATCACCGCCGCGCCAACGCCCGGCGCCGCCCGAACCCGGCCGAATCTCAAAGGATTCGAGACGCACCGGGAACCTGAACTCCAGAACCTCAGGGTCCGTCAGCCGTGAATTGGTCATATGTGTTTGGACCACACTGACGCCGGCAAATTCTGGTCCCGCCCCGGAACCGCCGGCAATGGTCTCGTAGTATTGATACTGCGCATTGCCGAAGGTGAAATTGTTCATGGTGCACTGGCTCGCGGCCATGACGCCGAGTGCGCCTAACAGTGCATTCGTGACGCAGGTCGAAGTCTCGACATTGCCGGCAACCACCGCGGCCGGCGACTGGGGATTCAACATGCAGGCCTCGGGCAGGACGATCTGCAATGGCTTGAGACAGCCCGCGTTCAACGGAATGTCATCATCCACCAAGGTGCGAAACACGTACAGCACAGCGGCGGTGGTAATGGCGCGCGGTGCATTGAAATTGTTCGGCAACTGGGCGCTGCTGCCGCTGAAATCGATGCGCGCGCTGCGCTGACGCGGATCAACGCGCACGCTGACATGGATTTTCGCCCCATTGTCCAGCGGCAGTGTGAATTCGCCATCGTTAAGCGCGGTGATGACCCGGCGCACCGACTCCTCAGCGTTGTCCTGCACATGCCCCATATAGGCCGCCACCACCGCGCGCCCATGCTGCTTGACCGTCGCTTGGAGCTCCAAGGCGCCTTTCTCGTTCGCGGCAATTTGCGCCCGCAGGTCGGCGAGATTCTGGACCGGGTTGCGTGACGGATATTTCCCACTGTTAAGCAAGCCGCACAGCGCGGCTTCGCGCAATAGGCCGCGCTCGACCAGCTTGAAGTTGTCGAGCATCACGCCTTCTTCGGCGATGCTGGCCGAGAACGGTGGCATGGATCCCGGCGTCGTGCCGCCGATGTCGGCGTGATGCCCGCGCGAGGCCACGAAAAAGCTCGGCGCGTCTTCCTCCAGGTTCACCGGCGTCACCACGGTCACGTCCGGCAGATGCGTACCGCCATGGTAGGGATCGTTCAACACATACACGTCGCCGGGCTGCATGCGCGGGTTGCGCTCGATGACGCTGCGAATCGACTCGCTCATCGAGCCCAAGTGCACGGGCATGTGCGGCGCATTGGCGATCAACGCACCGTCAGCGTCGAACACGGCGCAGCTGAAATCCAGCCGCTCCTTGATATTTACCGAGTAGGCCGTGTTCTGCAGGCGCAACCCCATCTGCTCGGCAATACTCATGAACACATTGTTGAACAGTTCCAGCCGCACCGGATCGACCTCGGTGCCCGCCGCATGGCGCATCGTGCGCGGGCGATGGCGTTGCAATTCGACGCCGCCGGCAGCGGTCACCGCTGCACGCCACCCCGGCTCGACCACGGTGGTCGAGTTGCGCTCGGCAAGAATGGCCGGACCGTCGATGCGTGCACCGGCACGCAATGTCTCCACTTGAAACAGCCGCGCTGCACGCCGCCCGGCAGGCTCTTCATCGGCGAAGCAGTACATGCTCACCTGGGCATCCTCGCTTGGCTGGTAGCTCGCTGCTGGATGCGATACGGGAGCGCCCGCCATCGCAACCCCGGGCGCGATGCACTCGACGGACACCGATTCAATCACCAGTGTTTGAGCCGGCATGAGCAAGGCGAAGCGGCGGCGATAGGCTCGCTCGAAATCGGCGCGGATAGCGGCCACGGCATCGCTCAGCGCGACCCGTAGCGGCAGTTCGCAGGCCAGCGCAGTGTCGGTGCCCTGGTAGCGAACGTGCACGCGCCCAAGACTGCGCAGCTCCGCGGCGCCATTGGCAGGGTCCGCCACCCAGCCCTGAGCCTCGAGCTCGGCGGTGGCAGCGGATCGCAGCGGCTCGGCCAGTCGTTGTGCAGCCTGCAACCCGTCCTCATCTAGTTGGCGCTCCACCGCTGCCTCGCGCATCACGATTTGATCGGCGAGGCCCATGCCGTATGCGGACAGCACACCGGCCAGGGGATGGATGAAGACACGGGTCATGCCGAGCGCGTCGGCCACCTGGCAGGCGTGCTGACCGCCCGCGCCGCCGAAGCATTGCAGCGTGTAGCCGCTGACATCGTAGCCGCGCATCACGGAAATGCGCTTCACCGCATTGGCCATGCTGCCGACGGCAATCTGCAGTGCGCCGCCCGCGGCCTGCTCAGGCTCTATGGCAACCCCGGTAGCAGCCGTCATTTGCTCCGCCAATGCTCTGAAGCGGCCGACGACGATGTCGCCGTCCAGTGAATCATTGGCAAGGGCGCCGAATACCTTGGGAAAAAATGCCGGCTGAATGCGTCCGAGCAGCACGTTGGCGTCGGTGATGGTCAGCGGGCCGCCGCGCCGATAGCTGGCAGGCCCAGGGTCGGCGCCCGCGGATTCCGGCCCCACTCGCAGGCGCGCGCCGTCGAAACGTATGATTGAACCGCCGCCGGCTGCAATACTGTGAATGCTCATCATGGGCGCGCGCACCCGTACGCCGCCGACTTCGGTGTCAAAAGCGCGTTCGTATTCGCCGGCAAAATGACTCACGTCGGTGGACGTGCCGCCCATGTCGAAGCCGATGAGCTTGGAGTGTCCGGCCGCCTGCGCGGTGCGCACCATGCCGACGATGCCGCCGGCCGGTCCCGACAGTATCGCGTCCTTGCCTTGGAAATGATGCGCCTGAGTCAGGCCGCCTGAACTTTGCATGAAAAACAGCGGTACGCCCGGCATCAAGTGAGCCACGCCGTCCACATAGCGGCGCAGAATCGGCGACAGATAGGCATCGACCACCGTGGTGTCGCCGCGCGGCACCAGCTTCATCAGCGGACTCGCCCGATGCGATACCGAAACCTGCGTGAAGCCGATTCGGCGTGCCGCGCGTTCGGCGGCGAGCTCGTGCTCCACATAGCGATAGCCGTGCATGAATACAATGGCGCAGGAACGCAGGCCGGTGTCGAACGCCGCTTGCAGTCCTGCAATGAGCGCGGCTTCGTTCAATGGCTCGATGATCTCGCCGCGGGCGCCCACTCTCTCGCCCGCCTCGAGCACGCGCTCGTACAGCAACTCCGGCAGCACGATGCGGCGGTCGAACAGACGCGGCCGCGCCTGAGTAGCAATCCGCAGCGCATCGCGGAACCCACGCGTGATGACCAGCAGTGTGCGCTCGCCCTTGCGCTCGAGCAGCGCGTTAGTGGCAACGGTGGTGCCCATCTTCACGCAGGCCACACGCTGTGCCGTGATCAGTTCATCTGATTTGAGACCCAGCACCCGGCGGATACCTTCCACCGCGGCATCGGCGTACTGCGATGGATTCTGCGACAGCAGCTTGTCCGTGTGCAGCGTGCCGTCCGGCGCGCAGCCGACGATGTCGGTGAACGTGCCGCCCCGATCGATCCAGAACTGCCAGCGCGGCGCGCCTGCAATACTCAGACGGCGTCCTCCACCATTGCGGCGTCGACGCTGAGCACCCGGCCGCGAGTCTCGGGCAGCGCCCAGGCCGAGACCACCACCAGTGCGTAGGCTCCCACGGTCACGGCGCCTATCGATTGGCCCAACGGCACATGGGTGCTCCACACGCCGATCAGCGCCGGGCCCGCGGCGCCGAACGCCCGGCCTGCGCTGTAGCAAAACCCCTGCCCCGAGCCGCGTACAGTGCCCGGAAATAACTCGGCAAAGCATGCACCCATGCCGGAGAAAATTCCCAGCACGAAGAATCCCAGCGCGAATCCGCTCAGCAGCATACCGCCGCTCACCGGCATGCGGGTGTAGAGCAAAATCAACAGCGCGCCGCAACAGGCGAACACGATGAAGCCGCGACGCCGCCCCACCACATCCGACAACCAGGCGCTGGCCAAGTAGCCGCCCAACGAGCCCACGATGAGCATCAGCAAGTAGCCGGTCCTTCCCGTCACCGACAAATGCCGCTCGGTCTCCAGGAATGTCGGCAGCCAGGTCGTTACTGAGTAGTAGGCGGTCAGCATGCCAGTGGCGAGCAATGTCGCCAACAAGGTATTGCGCAGCAACGGCGGCTTGAAGATATTCAAGAACTCCACGCCGCCCGCTGCGCCGCTCGCGCCGGCAGCTGCCGCGGCGCGCTCGCGTTGCTGCTTTTGCGCGCGCATTTCAATATAGGTCGACGGCTCACGCACATTGCGGCGGATATAGATGACCAGCAGCGCGGGCAGAATGCCCACCCAAAACAATACCTTCCAGCCCAATTGCGGTGGCAGCAGCACACTCACCGCCCAAAAGCCCAGCGCCGCGGCCGCCCAGCCCAATGACCAGCTGCTTTGCACGATGCCGGCGGCCATGCCGCGATGCCGCGCTTCGATGGTCTCCGCCACCAGCACCGAGCCCACGGTCCACTCGCCGCCGAAGCCGAAGCCCTGCATGCCGCGGGTGAACAACAGCTCGCCGTAGGAATGGGTGAATCCGCTCAAAAAAGTAAACACCGCATACCACAGCACCGTCAGCTGCAGAACGCGCACGCGGCCATATCGATCCGCCAGCACCCCCGCGCCCCAGCCGCCGATGGCCGATGTGAACAAGGTGGCGCTGGCGATGTAGCCCGCCTGCGCCTTGCTCATCCCCCACAGCGCCAGCAGGGTCGGAATGATGAAGGTGTAAACCATGAGATCGAAGCCGTCCAGGCCATAGCCGGCGTAGGCGGCCAGCATGGCGCGGCGCTCGTTCACGGAAGTCCTCTGCAGCCACATACCCAACTCCCTTTGACTATTCCGCAGCCGCAAGATTGACCGATGCGTGCTCGCCCACCGCGCCAGGCTTCTTTCTCAGCTCCACCCCCAGCCAGGCAAGGGCACTGACCACGGCAAACCCGGCGCCGATGATGAAGGCCAGGCGCCACAGATGTTGGCCCGACAGATAGGCGATGATGGGGATGCCGATGATGCCGCCCAAGTTGCCGCCGGTGTTCATGACGCCGCTCACCGCCATGGTGTCGCCGCCACCCACCATCATGGCGCCTCCCCAATAGGCGCCCTCGTTGAGCTCCACCACAGCAAAGCAAGTGGCGAGTCCCGCCACTGCCCAATAGGGATTCGCCGTAGTGACCGAGAACATCAGCAGCACGGCGACCGTGGGCATGGCAATCATGGGCAGCAATCGATACCCCCAGCGGTTGCCGAACTTACCGCAAAGAGCACTGGTGATCGCTCCGCCGACACCGGCACCGACCGCCGAGGCCAGCGGCGGAGCGCTCGCCAGCCAACCGCTCTCCAGCACCGAGAAATGCCGCTCCTGCACCAGGTATAGAAAGACCCAACTGGACAGCAAATAAAAACAATAATTGAAGCATAGATACGAGAACGCCAGCATCAGCACGCTGCGGTTGCGAAGAATGAGCAGCAACTGCCTGACGCTGATTTTACTATCGATCGGCGGCGTGTCGGCAACGCCGATGACCGCCAACTCCTCCTCCGACACGGCGTTGTGCTGGCGCGGCGAATTTCGCGCATACCACGCCCAGATGAGAATCAGCACAAGCGACGGCACAGCCGTCCACAGCAGCGCCTGCTGCCATCCGAGCAGCGCCATGAGCGACACGATGAGCGGCGGCGTCAGCGCCGAACCAAAGCTGATGCCCATGGTCTGCAGACCCTGCACGAAGGACCAGCGTCGCTGCGGAAACCAGGTTTCGAATACTCCCGCAGACACCGGAAATACCGCCGCCTGCGATGCACCGAGCAGGCCTTGCAGGCTGAGCAGCACGACGAACAGCCCCGTCCCCTTCAGCCAAAAAGGCGCCAGCGGTGTACAGACGGTCGCGAACACCGCGGCGAGTCCGGTGATGGTGAAGGCGCGCCGCGCTCCGACGCGCTGTCCGAAAACCCCGCCGGGCAGCTGAAACAGCGCGTAGCCGACCACGAAGGCCTCCATGATCCATCCGATCTGCACCTGGCTCAGATGCAGCTCCGGCATCATGCGGTCGGCGGCGACCGTGATGCTCTTTTGTTGCAGGTACGCCAGGAAGGCGAAGCCGAACAACATGGAGAATATCCGCCAACGGATACGTACGGCGATGAAGTGCTTAACCGGGTTCACTGGGCCGGCTCGCGGTGCATATCCAGGCAGATCTGCACCGCGTGGCCGAGCGACGACGCCGACTTGTCGGCGCCCCGCAAACTATCGATACCGCTGTCCGGTTGCAGCAGCATGCCGGGCAGAAACACCGCGACGATACAGGCCTGCGGAAATTGCCGGCGCATTTCCTGCGCCGTGGCCTCGCCTCGATCCCGCTCCTCGCTCGGAAAGGCGCTCACCACATACACGATGGATACCGCCGCCGCCGCCTCGGGCGGCGTTCCTGCCGGCAGGTCCCCGAGGGAAAAATGGCGGGCATCAATTTTCTGATCGCGCAGAATGCGGACCAACAGTTCCGTCGCCAAATCGTCGGCCATGGATCCCAGCCCCACGCACACCATGACAGAGCCTGGGGGCACCACCAGCGGGCCCTGCCAGCGGCCGCTGACTTGTTCGCGCTGCAGGCGCAGTTGCCGCCCGGCGTTCGGAGAATCGAGAACCGACGCGGGTCGCGGCCTGCGCAGCGGTCGGTTGGTGACTCCGCCGATGGCGGCAATCACGCTCACCATGGCGCTGCGCACCTTGGATTGCTGATCCATACTGATGGCACCCGATTGCAGATCGATGCGCGCCAAGTGCAGGGCGGGCAGCAGCACCAGATCGCAGTAGTTGGCGAAGGAATTGCGCTTGAGAAACAGCCGCGCGCTGGTAATGATCTCTTCGGAGTCGGCCGACAGCGCACGCTGATAAAAGCGTTCCGGCATGGTCAGGGCCTGCGTGTCTCCCAGCAAGACGTCGAGCAGGCTGAGCGCCTTGATGTGGCGTCCCGCCACCACCAGACACAGGGTGAGCGGAGTGGACACGATCAAGCCGATCGGACCCCACAGCCAACTCCAGAATATCGCCGCAATGACCACCGACAGCGGCGACAAGCCGGTGGTGTGGCCGTAGAGCTGCGGCTCCACCAGTTGCCCGGCGATCAGCTCGACCACCAGAAAGAGAATCAAGGTCGCCAACGCCAGGGACCAGCCCGGATCGACGGCAGCCGCCAGCAACACGGCACACAGCGCGGCAATCCAGACCCCCACATAGGGAACGAAACGCAGCACCGCGGCAAGTGCCGCCCACAGCAGCGGGTGCGGCAGCCCGATGATGCTGAGTCCGATCCAGACCAACAGCCCCAGACCGAAATTCACGGCGAATTGTGATACGAAAAATCGCGACAGCCGCTCGCCCGCATCGTTGATCGCAAGGGTGGTCAAGCGAATGTCCGCGCCGCCAGCGATGCGAATGAAGCGGTCGCGCACCGCTTCGTGCTCCAGCAGCACGAACACCAGCACCACCAGCACGATGCCCGCGGTTTCAATGGGCACCCAGATCGAGCCGAGAATCTTCTCTATGAGCTGCACCGAACTCTGTGGCGCCTCATGCAGCTCCACAGGGATGGGGACGGCCACCGTGGCGCGATTGGCGGACTGCAGCGTGGCCTGCGTTTCAGCGATCGCCGGCGCGTGCCATGTCGCCGGCACGGCGGGGCCCGGCTGCGCGGCCGCGCCCGGCTCCGACGTCCGACCCGCTGCAAGCCGTGCGAACCGTTCGTTATCGGCACGCCGGTTCAGCAGACGACCCGCCTGCGCCGTGAACGCATCCACCTTGCCGACGGTGACGTCGTTCAGTGTCTTGATCTTGCGCTCGATGGTCTGTTCGTAGTGCGGCAGGCTCTGCGCCATGAGAACCAATTGCGAACCGATCACCAGGGCAACCGCCGCGAATGAAAATCCCAGCATCAGTACCGCCGCCAGCACCGACCAAGTCTGACCCAGCCCGAGCCGCCTTGATAACCGCACCAGCGGTGCGATCAACATGCTCAGAATGACAGCCAGCGTGATCGGCACCAACACGTCCCGGGCAAAATACAGCAGCGCCAGTACCGTGGCGGTGGTGATGATTCCGAGGGCGCGCTCGTGAGTCGCGAGCGGCGGCGAGGCGGGTGTGGGCGAGATTGTCGACTCCATGCGCTATATTCGCACATTGCCATAAGAGGTTAGCGAATGAAAAACCGCCCGAGCGGCTTTGGCATCGAGGAATTGCCGCGGATTTTACACGGCCAGGGCAGCTATGTATTCGATGCCGCCGGCAAGCGCTATCTCGACGGCTCCGGCGGCCCCGCCGTGTTTTGCCTCGGACACGCGCACCCCGAAGTCAATGCAGCCATCAGCAAACAGCTGCAGCACATCGCCTATGGCTACCGCTACTTATTCACAAGTTCAGCGCTTGACGATTTGACTGCAACGGTGCTGCGCCTGTGCGGCGGAAATTTCAAGGACATCGTGTTCACCGGCAGCGGCTCCGAGGCCGTCGAGGGCGCGCTGAAAATCGCGCTTCAGCATTTCGCTGCGCGCGGACTGATGCAGAAGCGGCACTTCATCGCGCGACGGCGATCCTGGCACGGCAACACCTTGGGAGCACTGTCGGTGTCGGATTTCGCCCAGCGGCGCCGCGCCTTCGAGGGCAGCCTGCTCGACGTCACCTTCGTGTCCGCGGCAAACGCCTACCGTCTGCCCGACGGCGTCGCCGCCGCCGATCTCGCCGCTCATCTTGCGGCCGAGCTCGACCGAGCCATCCAGAGCTTGGGTCCGCATCGCGTAGCCGCGTTCATCTTCGAGCCCATCGTGGGTGCGGCCGGAGGCGTCGTACCGGCGCCCGAGGGCTATGCGCAGGCCATACAAGCCGTATGCCGCAAGCACGATGTGCTGCTGATTGCCGACGAAGTGATGTGCGGCGCCGGCCGCACCGGCACCTGGCGAGCCTTGGAGCAGGAGGGCATCGTCCCGGACATCATGTGCATTGCCAAGGGATTGGCCGGCGGCTACATCCCCTTGGGCGCCACGCTGGTGACGCAGCAGGTCGCAGCGCCCATCCACGGCGAGCACGGCAGCTTCATGACCGGACAGACATTTACCGGCCATACTGCCGCGTGCGCGGCGGGACTCGCCGTACAGCACATCGTCGAGCGCGACAGCCTCGTGGATCGGGTGCGCACCGCGGGTGCCGAATTCCAACAAGCCATCCGCGCCGCACTGTCCAAGTTCGACGAGGTCGGGGACGTGCGCGGCAGGGGATTTTTCGTCGGCATCGAGTTGGTTTGCGACCCCGCAACCAAGGCGCCGTTTGCCGCGGAGCGCGCGCTCAGTTTTGACGTCGGAGCGCGGGCATTCGCGGACGGACTGATTTGCTACCCCTGTGCCGGTCATGTCGACGGCACAGCAGGCGACACCATTATCATCGCGCCGCCGTACAACGCCGGCGACGGCGAACTGGAAGAAATCGTCAGCAAATTATCCCGTGCGATCGAAGCAAGCTTAAGCGCCTAGTGGTGCGTCGTCCGGCGCGCTGAAAGCCACGAACACGCAGCAGTTCGCGCGCTCGGCCAGGGAAGTTCGATACGGACTGCCCCACCAGAACCCGCCCGAGGGCTGGGGGTAGTGCCCCAACACGATGAGATCGACATTCAGCCGCCGCGAGAAAGCGATGATCTGCT
>JANYIY010000383.1 GCA_025358615.1 Gammaproteobacteria bacterium
CCAGGGGGCGCTGTTCCGCGAGGCGGCGAGCAGCTTGGGGTACCACCCCTTTCCGCAGCCCTCCTCCAACTTAAGTCAGCCCTACGTCAATCCGGAAGGCATGAAACTCAATGCCTGCGTCTTCTGCGGGTTTTGCGAACGCCACGCCTGCGAGCACTACGCCAAGTCCACGCCGCAAACCATCATCCTTCCGGTGCTGCTGGCCAATCCGAATTTCGAGCTGCGCACCGGCTGTCAGGTACAGCGCATCAATCTCGACTCGGCCAAGCAGCGCGCAACCGGCGTGACCTACATAGATGCCTTGGGCCGAGAATACGAACAGCCTGCATCTCTGGTGATCAGTTCCGCCTTCGCACTCAACAATGTGCGCATGCTGCTGTTGTCGGGCATCGGCGTGCCCTACGATCCGGCCAACGGGCGGGGCGTCGTCGGCCGCAACTATTCGTATCAAACCACGGGTTCGGTGGCCGCTTTCTTCGGCGAGGACATCATCATCAATCCCTTCATGGCCTCCGGCTCATCCGGTACGGTGATCAATGACTTCGCCGGCGATAACTTCGATCACGGCGGCTTGGGCTTCATCGGCGGATCCTACATCGGTGCCGTCAATTCCAACGGCCGTCCGATTCAATATCACCCGGTACCGCCGGGCACGCCCGCCTGGGGCAGGGACTGGAAGCACGCAGTCGTCAAGCACTATAACCACACTGTGATGCTGTCCATTCACGGCAGCTCGGTCAGCCAAAGGCAAAATCATTTGGACCTCGATCCCACCTATCGCGACGCGTGGGGTCAGCCGCTGCTGCGCATGACCTTCGACTTTCCGCAGAACGATCTCAAAATGGCGGCGCATGTGACGGCGAAGGCCGAAGGGATCGCCAAAGCCATGGGCGCGAAGCAGGTGGCCGCCAATCCGCGCAAGGCCCCCTACACGATCACGCAATATCAGAGCACCCACAATACCGGCGGCGCGGTCATGGGCGACAATCCCAAAAACAGCGTGGTCAACCGCTATCTGCAGTCTTGGGACGTGCCGAATGTGTTCGTTATCGGTGCCTCCGCGTATCCGCAGAATGCCAGCTGGAATCCGACCGGCACCCTGGGCGCATTGACCTACTGGGCGCTCGATGCGATCAAGAACAAGTACCTGAAGAATCCGGGCCGATTGGAATCGGCATGAAGCCCGGCGGCTTAGGCTTCGATGACGCCTTGGCGGATGCCGAACGTCGATTCACTGCCGCCAATCCCCGCAGTCACTCGCGCTTTTACACGCGGTGCGCGACTATTTGCTGCGGCTCGCGGACAACCTTTCGTCGTAGGATTCGGGATAAACTCGGGGCGATTCACACGTAGAGGTCTCACGATGCAACTGCGAACAAGAATTCAGGGCGGCGGCACCCGTCCGCTCGAGAAATGGGGCGTCGATAGTGAATACGGCACCTTGCGCGAGGTCCTCGTCGGGCCCATCGATCATTTCAAATGGCAGCCGGGTAACGCTGTCTGCCAGCGCGCCGAACGCGTCGGATTAAAATTCGACCTTGCGGTAGCGCGCCGACAATACGAGGAAATGATCGATGCCTACCGGCAGGCAGACGTGAACGTGCATTTTCTTGCCGCAGAACCGGCGTTGCCCTACCAGATCTTTGCACGCGACAGCAGCGTCATGACTCCCTGGGGAGCCGTGATCATGCAGTTGCAAAAATCCTACCGCCGCGGTGAATACGCAGCCTGCCTGCAATTCTATCTCGATGCCGGCATCCCGATTTACGACATGGTCACCGCGGGCAATGTCGAGGGTGGCGACTTCATGGTGCTCAAGCCGGGCGTCGCCGCCTGTGGTTACTCGGGCGAACGCTCCATCGAGCCCGCCGTGCGGCAATTGCAAAGCTGGTTCGAGACCGAAGGTTGGGAATTTCATACCTACGCCTTCGATTCGCATTTTCTGCATTTGGATGTGCAGATGGGCATGCTCGCCGAGGGCCTGGCGGTGGTGTGCGTGGAAGCAGTCGAGCCTGAACTAGTCGAGTGGTTGCGCTCGAAAGGAATACGCGCCATTGCGGTTCCCTACAGCGACGCCATGCAAATGGGCACCAATGTCGTGGCTCTGGGTAACGAGCGTGCGCTGGTGCCCGCCTCGAGTAAAAATCTGGTCGCCGCCTGTCGCGCTGAGGGACTCACGGTGTACGACCCCGATGTGTCCATGATCGGCAACGGTGGCGGCGCCGTGCACTGTATGTGTCAGGCACTGAGGCGTGATCGTGTTTGAGCCCTCTGATATCTCGCGCCGCAACTTTGTGCTGGGCACGACGGCCACGGTGGCGATGTCGGCGGCCGGCGGCAAGGGCGGCTCCGGGGTTGGCCCGACGGCAGACGGAGCAAAGTCAGGCAGCGCGACGCCGCCCGGCGCAGCGGCGCCCGGCGACTCCCCTCTTTGCAATCTCAGCGCCGTGGAAGCAGTCGCGCATATGTCGCAGGGATCTCTCACCTCCGAGCGCTACGCGGAGGCGCTGCTCGCACGCTGTCGCGCGGCGCACAGCCTCAATGCCTTCATTACCTTGGAGCCGGCACGCGTGCTCGAGGACGCGCGAGCCCGCGATCGCGAACGGCTTGCCGGCGGCAAGCCTGGACCGCTGTTCGGTCTTCCCATACCCGTCAAAGACAGCGTCAATACGCGCGACTACCCGACCACCGGCGGCACGCCGGCGCTGCGGCATTTTCGCCCCAAGCAAGACGCTCCGGTGGTCGCCGGCCTGCGGGCCGCTGGCGCCCTGGTTCTCGGCAAGACGAACTTGCACGAGCTCTCGTACGGTTGGACCAGTAATAATCTCGCATTCGGCGCAGTGCATAACCCCTACGATGTGTCCTGCATTCCCGGCGGCAGCAGCGGTGGGACTGCCGCCGCGATCGCCGCGCGTCTCGCTCCGCTCGGCGTCGCCGAAGACACCGAGGGCTCCATTCGCGTACCGGCGGCGTTGTGTGGCATTGTCGGCTTTCGGCCGACCACCGGCCGCTATTCGACCAAGGGATGCGTACCGATTTCGCCGCTCTTCGATCAGGTGGGACCGCTCGCGCGCAACGTCGCGGATCTCGCGCTATTTGATTCGGTGGTCGCCAACGATTGGCACAAGCTCGACGCCGCTCCGCTCAAAGGCGTGCGCATTGGTGTGGTTCGCGATTATTGGTTCACGGATCTTGATCCGCAGATCCTGCAATTGACGGAACTCGCCCTTGCACGGCTCAAGGAGGCCGGCGCACAAGTCATCGATACCCAGCTGCCGGGACTCGGGCCGCTCATCGAGCTGACCACCGATGTCATTCAAAATCACGATGTGCGCGTTGCGCTGACGCGTTACTTGGATGAGTACGGCGCCGGCGTAGACTTCGAGAGCTTGGTCGCCCGTGCCAGCCCCGACATTCAGCGCGTGTTTCGCAGCGATGTCATGCCGGGCGGCGCCAATTTCGTCACCGATGCGGTCTACGCGGCAGCGCGCGATCAGCACTTGCCGGCGCTGCGCCGCCTTTACCTGGATTACTTCGCGCGGACACAGGTGGCCGCGATGGTATTCCCAACCACATTGGTCGCGGCGCCAAAAATAGGCGAGGAGACCCGTGTGATGGCCGGCGATCGTGCACTGCCCTTCGACGTCGCCGTCGCCCGCAACATCGCGCCCGGTAGCACCGCCGGTCTGCCGGGCTTGGTGCTGCCCGTCGGGCTTGATAAGGGTGGCCTGCCGGTGTCAATCGAGTTCGATGCGCCGGCCGGACACGACCGCGCACTGTTGGCACTCGGCTTAAGCGCGGAATACGCTCTGGGAACATTGCCGGCCCCGCAGATCTAGGCAATTACACGCCTTCGCGCTCGACATTCTTGGGTTTGATGCGTCAGTGATTGATCAGGAATTTGATCAGCATCGCGACTACTGCGAGTACCGCGACGCTAGCCGACCAGATAGCCAGCATCCACAGAAGCCTTTTGTACAGGGGAGCGGGCGGCTCCTGGTTCAATGGTACCGGCCCTGCCCGACCTTGCCGCGAAACACCCAGTAAGCCCAGGCCGTATAACCCAGTATCAGCGGCATGAGTACGCACACGCCGACCAACATGAATACTTGACTGCTGCGCGGAGCGGCGGCCTGCCAGATCGACAGGCGGCCGGGAATGACATCCGGCCACAAGGAGATCGCCAGACCCAGCATGGACAAGCCAAACAAACTTAAAGTAAGAATGAAGGGCAGGAAATCGCGACCCTTGCCGATAGACCGATACAGAAGAAATCCGATCGCCGCTACCACCACGGGCATTACGGCCAAGGCTAGGATGCCGGGCCAGGTAAACCAGGTCTCATAGTACTTGTCGCTTAAGAATGGGGTGTAGATGCTGACCGCGGCAATCGCCGCCAGCAGCCCCAGGGTCAACGGCTTGGCGAGGCGGCGAGCATCGTCGTGAACCGCTCCAGACGTCTTCCAGATCAGCCAACATGCGCCCAGCAGCGCATAGCCCACCACCAGGCACAGCCCGGTCAGAACGCTGAAAGGGGTGATCCAATCCCAATAGCCACCCGCGTAGGCACGGCCGCTGATTTGAATTCCCTGCAGCAGCGCGCCCAAGGTCACGCCCTGCGCGAAAGTTGCAACGATGGAGCCGATGCAAAATCCCGCGTCCCAACGCGCGCGGTGGCCCGGATCCCGCCAGCGGAACTCGAAAGCAACGCCGCGAAACACCAGTCCCAACAACATGGCGATGATCGGGGCGTACAAGGCCGGCATGATGATGGCATAGGCCAGCGGAAAAGCCGCCATTAATCCGCCGCCGCCCAGCACCAACCAGGTTTCGTTGCCGTCCCATACGGGAGCGATGGCATTCATCGCCATGTCCCGTTCGGTTCCCACCTTGAATCGCGTGAACAGAATGGCTATTCCCAAATCGAAGCCATCCATGACCACGTACATCGCAATGGCGAATGCGATGATCCCGGCCCATACCATGGTTAAACTGTCGTACATCAATCGCCTCCGCCCGCTTTCAGCCCGGCTGCCGGAGTAATTCCGGCACTACGAATCGGCGTCGCATCGGGCAAGGGCTCATGGGTACTCGGCGGCTTGGCCATCAGTTTCAAGATGTAGATCGCGCCCGACGTAAACGCCGCGAAGTAAACCACGACGAATGCGATCAGCGAGCCCGTCACCCCGGGGCTCGCTATGGGCGAGACGGATTCCGCGGTGCGCAGTAGGCGGTAGACGGTAAATGGCTGCCGGCCCACCTCGGTGGTGACCCACCCGGCGATGACGGCCATGAAACCTGCCGGCCCCATCAATACTGCAAGGCGATGCAACAAGGTCCACTCGAATAACTTGCCGCGCAGCCGAGCCAACAAGCTGAAAAGGCCCAGAGCCAGCATCGCAAGGCCCAGTGTCACCATGATGCGAAACGACCAGAAAATGATTCCCACCGGCGGCCAGTCGCGGCGTGGGATGGTGTCCAATCCCGCCAGTGGCGCATTCAGATCATGCGCTAGGACCAGCGACGAGAGCTTGGGGATCTCCAGACTGAAGTCCATGCGGCGCTTCTCTTCATTGGGGATGCCGAGAAGTACCAGTGGCGCGCCCCGCGCATAGGAATCGAAATGCCCTTCCATCGCCATGACTTTGGCCGGCTGGTGTTCCTGTGTGTTCAACCCCTGAGCATCGCCGGCGAGGATTTGCAGCGGAGCAACCAGGGCCGCCATCCACATGGCCATGGAAAACATGGTGCGGGCGCCGGCATTAGTTCGGTCCTTCAGCAGGTGCCAGGCACCGACGCCGCCCACCGCCAGCGAGGTGGTGAGGAACGCGCCGATGACGGTGTGCACTAAACGATACGGAAAACTCGGGTTGAAAATGATTTCGAGCCACGAACCCTTCGGCGCAAACTGACCGACCTCGTTCATGATCCATCCGGTCGGTGTTTGCATCCAGCTGTTCGCCGCCAAGATCCAGGTGGCTGAGATGAGTGTGCCGACCGCCACCATGCAGGTCGCTAGAAAATGCAGCTTGGGTCCCACCTTCTTGATGCCGAACAGCATCACTCCGAGAAAGCCGGCCTCGAGGAAAAAGGCCGAGAGTACTTCGTAGGCCATGAGCGGGCCGATGATCGGACCCGCCTTGTCCGAAAACACCGCCCAGTTCGTCCCGAACTGGTAGGACAAGACGATGCCGGAGACGACGCCCATGGCGAAAACAATGGCAAAGATCTTGATCCAGTAGCGATACAAATTATCGTAGACCGGTTTGCCGGTCCTCAGCCAGAGCGATTCGAGAACTGCCAGATAACTTGCCAGGCCAATGGAGAACGCCGGAAATATGAAATGGAAAGAGACCGTGAACGCAAATTGCGCCCGCGCCAGATTGAGTGCCGTTACGGTTCCCGTCATGCGCTACCCTATTGCAACTATCGTCGCCTCTTGGACGGTGAGTTTACTCCTGGAAAAGCCAACCGTATGCCATGTCGCGTCGCCGACTCGCGCGCGCCCGCCGGTTCCGCAGCACATCCATGACCGAGAAGCCCGAACGCGCCCACACCTGGGACTATTTGCGCCGCAGGTAGTGAACCTCAGCCTTGGGCGGAAGCGACGCTGCGTTTCGCAGAAACTGCCCGAGACGAACATCGCAACTGTGCGCGACATTGAATCGCAAATAATCGGCGTAGCTCCCGGTGGGCGAGAACAGCGATCCTTTAGCGAGCAGAATTCCTGCCTCCAACGCCCGTCGCACCAGGCTGTCCGAGTCCTTCATGGACTCGAACCGTCCCCACAGAAATAGGCCGTCGGCGGGGCCGAGCGTCACGCCGGCCTCCGTGAGAACCTCTCGCGCACGTTGCCGATACTGCGCAAGCTTGCCGCCGACCTTGAGGGTGTGGCGCAAATATCGGCCCGAATCGAGCACCGCCTCGACGATGACTTCGCTCAAGGATGGCGTGCCGAGCACACTGAGGATTTTCTGGCCGACGATCCGATCGACGGCCTCGCGCGGCACGGCCATGAAGCCCACGCGCAAGGCGGGGCTCAATAACTTCGAGAAGCTGCCCACATAGTAGGTACGGCGCAGCCCGTCCAGCGGGGCCAGTCGGGTCGCTCCCTTGGGCGCAATCGCGCCGTAGACGTCATCTTCGATGACGGCAAGCCCGCGGCTTTCCGCCAGCGCCAGCAATCGATGACAATTCGCGGCAGATGTAGTGCCGCCGGTGGGATTGTGCAGCAGGGTCTGGGTGACGAAGGCCTTGGGCTTGAAGGATTTGACGGCATCTTCGAAGGCCGCGAGATCTGGACCGTCTGTCAGGCGCGGCACTGGCACCAGATTCAAGTCCATGGCTCGCGCCTGTGCCGAATAAAACAAATAGCCAGGGTCCTCCACGATCAGCGAATCGCCGGCCTGCAACAGGGTGCGAAGCAGCAGATCGAGCGACTGAGTGGCGCCGATGGTGGTGATGATCTGGGTCGGGTGGGCGGCGATGCCCACCCCGGCCAGATGGTCCGACAGCTGGCGCCGCAGGCCCAGGTGTCCCTGCGCGGGCGCAGTTGCCTGCAATGCGTTTCTGGCCTTGGCGACGCGTGCCACCAACGCACCCGGCACCACATCGCTCAGCCAGGCCTCCGGCAGAAATCCCGACCCACTGCGCACGACGGCGCCGCTCGAGTCCAGTGCCTGCAACGCGAATCCGACGGCATCGACGGGGTCTGCCAGGGCGGCACTTAAATCGCCGGCGTGAGACTTCGCTGCGCCGATCACGAAATAGCCGGCACCGGCGCGCGCTTCGATCAGATTGCGGGCGATCAGCCGGTCGTAGCCTGCGATCACGGTAAAGGTGCTGACGTTCAATCGCGCCGCCATCTGACGCACGGAAGGCAAGCGGGAACCCGCGCCAAGTTGGCCGCGCTGAATGAGAGCCGCTAAACCATCGGCGATCTGCGTCGTCAGAGGTGGGCCGTTGCGGTCGAGTTCTATCATTCTACGTGGCCACCATGTGCCAGGCCGTGAGCAACAGTAGAGCCCCCATGATGCCATTGAAGACCGCACCACGCCTGGGCGACTCGAGCCAGGTGCGCAATGCATCGCCGAAGGCGGCCCAGCTGGTCACGCACGGCAGGTTGACGACGATGAGCACCACCCCCATGAGAAGCAGCGCAACGCGCAGATCGCCGAGCTTGGGCACGAAGACACTGGCGGTGGTGAGGGCCATGATCCACGCCTTAGGATTCACAGCCTGGAAAATCATGCCCTCCCACAGAGTCAACGGTTTCGCCACCAGCGCCGAACCCACCGGCCCCGCGCGCAGCAGTTTGCAAGCGAGATATGCAAGATAGGCGGCGCCCACCCAGGACAACCATGCCGGCGGCCCCGACAGGTGGTTCCAGGCTAGCCCGACGACCGCGCACACCGCCAGAGTCTGCAAGGTGAACCCATAGGTGATGCCTAGAATGTGCGGCATGGTGCGCTTGAGGCCGAAATTTGCGCCGGACGACAGCACCATCACATTGTTGGGTCCGGGAGTTATCGACATGACCAACGCATAGCTGATAAAGGCAATCCATTCGGACATTTGCGCACTCGGGTTTCTGTGACGCCTCCACGGTAAGGCAATTCGCGGCGCCCGGACATACACTGCGCGCAGCGCGCAACGCCGAACTGTTGTGTTGGTTCGGCCGATACAGTGCCCCGGCGCCGTCTCGATCCCGAGCTACCGCACAGCGGTCGGCTCCGCGGTTCCACGATAAAAAGTCACGGCCGGCGTGGTCCGCAAATACTGCGCGGCGAGCCGCGAGGTACTGGGCGCGCCCGGCTCCCTGGCGACTGGCTCGCTGCCTTGCTGCAGCGGCACACGCCGGCGAAACGCAGTCCAAACCGCGGTCGGCGCGGCGCCGAAGTTTCGCTTCGGATCCTGCGTCTTGCGCACGTCCATCCACAGGCTTCCCTCCAGCAAATCGAAGCTCAGCAAGTCGAAAGTGATGTCCACGGCTTGCCTCGCTCTCTGCGCCTTGATGCGCGTTTGTGCCTGCAGATCTTCCACGGTGCCCACGATGGCGCTGCCGAAGGGCGCGACCGGATTCGTCAAGGTCTGGATCTCCTGCTGCAAATCCACGGGGGCATAGCCGAAGAATCCGCCGCCCGCGCCGTGCAACACGTCCGCGACGCTAACACCCGTGAAGAAGGGATTGCGGAATCGTTCGATGCGCAGCATCACGGCAATGTCCATGTTGGCGAGCGCGATCACGAAACTTTCGATGCGGTTTGCCATGGGGTAGGGATCCCAGTTCGCGTTCGACACGATGTAGCCATGCTGGCCGTGGCTGTGCGGCCCTCCCTTGACGAAGAAGCGCATCAATTGGGGAGTCGCCAACTCCCACGAGTCTTGCGGGCCCAAGCCCACATTCACCGCCGGATTGTGATCGGATGAATTGGCCTGAAACAACACTGCGTCGCGCAGCGCCGCCCACTCTTCCCACGCCGACGCCTGGCGAATCGACGAGGCCCGCAGACTCTCGGGATCTTGAATGATGCGCTTAGGGTCGGCGTCGAACAGATAGCTTCCCTTGATCATGTCGAGCATCCGTGCGGCGTGCCAGTTGAGCCATTTTTCCGGCCTGTCGCGCTGCACTACCAGGCTCAACGGCGTGATGCTGCTGTTCATGCCGTTCAAGTCGATGGCATAAATCAAGTCAGTCCATTCGAGTGCCTCCTTGGCATCGTGTACCAAGAGGGCGGCCTGTCCGGTGGCGTACGCATTGCTGCTGGTCAGCGCATTGTCATCGGCGCCAAACGGCCGGATGGGAGTCAGGCCGGCATTCTTCAGCGCCTGCGCGGCAGTCATGCGCACTCCCTGATAGTACGCCTCGCCGGCTCCCACCATGGCGGCTCCGACATTGCCGAGTTGCGCCAGATCGCCTTCCCCCAGCGTGCCGCGGGACTGCACCACGGGCGTTATGCGCTGGTTGAGCAGGTCGAGCAGCATTTGCGACAGTTGTGGGCTGGGCGCGTTGTAAACCATGCCATTGGCGCGCACCACCATCATGGCGCGTACGATTTCTTCGTCCGCAATCTCAGGTCCCGTGCCCCACTCCGCTCCGGAGTGAAATCTTTCGAATTGTGTCTTCTCCACCAGAGCGTGATTCTTGGGCGACAGCGGATCACCCTCGAACAGTACCGTCTCACGCTGATCCCCGGTACCGCGATTGAACCAATACACCGGTATACCCTCCGCGGCTGCTTCCAGCAGCAAGCCGTAGTTATCGGCCTGGCGTTGCCGCGCCTCCGCGCTCAATTCGACCTTGGCGCCAAAGCGCGCCACCATGACGATTTGATCGATGCTCAGATCGCGGCCGGTCAGCGTCACCGTCTTATCGCTCATGGTCAACGTGATGGAGGCGTAGTTGGCGGCAGCCCAGGTGTGGCCGGCCGCACACAGCGCCGCGGCACCCAGCAGCGCGCGGCAGGAGACTTGAAAGGCATGGGCATTTCGATCGGTCATGGTGGGCCTCGTCAATCGCAATTAGCTAAGAGAGATGCAAGTTTTTCGGCGGCGCGCCGGTGGCGTCCGGCGCAGGCGCCGGCTGCGCCGCTGTGTCGCGGTGATACGGCAGCCATGCATATATTTCCGGCGAAGTCTGCGGGTAAGCAAGAAACTCCTCGCGCGACTCCACGATGCGCTCGGCCTTGCGCCGCGACAGACGCCAGATGGCAAACAGCGTAAACCCCAGCGTCAATACAATCACGTAGACGAAAAATGCGTTGGGCGAAATGAGCTGGATGGCATAGGTCCCGGCCGTCGGACCAATGGCCGAACCCAAGGCCCAGACGAATAGTAAGGTCGAGGACAGCGCCACGTAGTCGGTGGCAACGGCACGATCGTTCGCGTGCGCCACCCCGACCGCATACAGGCTCTCCGCAAGACCGCCGAAGATACCGAACAGCAGGGCAAGCAGCGCGAACGGCATGCGATGATCGGCCCACACCAGTGGTGCGGCCACGGCAACGATGCCTAGCCCTAACCCGATCAACGCATGCAATCGATCGACCTTGTCTGAGAAATAGCCGATCGGCCATTGCAGGAACAGGCCGCCCAGCGAGACACATGCCATCAACAACACGATGCGCTGCTGATCGAAGCCGACGCGCACCCCGAACAGCGGTCCCACGGTCGTGAATGCGGTCAGTATCAGGCCATTCAGCAGACAGGCCGTGACGCTCACCGGCGAGGTGCGCAGCGCCTTGAGAATTTCCAATGTGACCCGCCGCGGCAACACCGGTGCGCGCACATCGATCGCGACCATGGGCACGAGCGCCAGCGTCGTTGCAATGCCGGCGATCAACAATAACTCCGGGCCTCTGACATTGAGGGTTTGACTGAACAACTGACCCACGCCGAAGAACAAACCATACACCAGCACATAAATCGTCAGAACGCGGCCGCGTTGCGCGTTCGGCACCAAGGCATTCAGCCAACTCTCGACGATGATCGCAAGTCCCGCGGCATTCACGCCGATCAGAAATCGCAGCACAGCCAGCGTCGGCACACTGTCCGCGAAGTACAGGCCGAGGATTGCCACCGACTTGAGGCTGGCAAAGGTCGCATATGCCCGCTCCAGTCCCACGGGCGCAATCAACTTATGCGCGTACAGACACCCCGCCAGGAATCCGAGAGCTTCGGCCGTGGCGATCAGTCCGATCACACCGTCCGATATGCCCATCGCTGAGAATCGCAGCGGCAGCAGCGAGCCCAGGAAACCGGAACCGAGCATGATCAGGGCGGTGCTGATGAGGGGCGGCGCAACCCGCCAGGGAATGGCGGCATCGGGGCCCAGGAGCGGTTCGGTCTGCACGGAGTTCATGGAAGATTTTATCGCGGATTCCCTTGGACGGCGATGCCCGTTAGTCTTGTCGCATGACCCTGCACAAACTATTCCCCACTTTCGTCTACGCCGCCCCCTTGCAGAGCAACGGCGCGGCTGCTTTCAACCGCCAGTTGCTCAAGGAGTGCCGGCAGTTGCGGCACGACGATGCGGCCGGACGCCGCTGGTCTGCGAAGAACTATCCGGGCGGCTATACCTCCTACGGATCGGTGCATTGGCTGCAGCGAATCTCACCGACCTTCAAAGCTCTGCAACTCAAACTCGAAAAGCACGTCAAAACCTTTGCCGATGCGGTCGAGTGGGACCTCGAGGGGCGCGAACTCCAAATGACGGATTGCTGGATCAACATCAACCCTAAGCATGTAGCGCACGGGCTGCACTTGCATCCACTATCGACGCTGAGCGGCACTTACTACGTGCACGTTCCGGCGGGAACTCCCGGCATCAAATTTGAGGATCCGCGACTGGATCGCTTCATGGCTGCGCCACCGCGCAAGTCCTCCGCCAAGCGCGACTCACTGCCCTGGGGAACATTTCCCGCGGTGCCGGGCCAATTGCTGCTGTTCGAGAGTTGGCTGCGGCATGAAGTGGTGCCGAACCGCCTCGCCGCCGAACGTGTCAGCGTCAGCTTCAATTACAACTGGTTCTAGCGGAATGGGGTAAACTTGCGAGCAATGACAGTCTCAACGTCCGACGCCACGATGGCGGTTTTCCTTGACCTGGAGAACATCGCCCTTGGCGCACGCGACGCCAAGTTCCCAAGTTTTGACGTGCAGAAAGTGCTCGCGCGCCTTTTGCTGAAGGGCCACATCGTCGTCAAGAAGGCCTATTGCGATTTCGACCGCTACAAGGACTTCAAGCGCGGCTTGCACGAGGCGGCATTCGAGCTCATCGAAATTCCGCACGTGCGCCAGTCCGGCAAGAATTCGGCGGACATTCGCATGGTCGTCGACGCACTGGATTTGTGCTACACCAAGGGGCATGTCGACACCTTCGTCATCTTGAGCGGCGACTCGGACTTCTCGCCGCTGGTGAGCAAGTTGCGCGAGAACGCGAAGACCGTCATCGGCGTTGGCGTCAAAAACTCCACCTCGGACCTGTTCATCAACAATTGCGATGAGTTCATTTACTACGACGACCTGGTGCGCAGGGAGCCTGCCAAGTCACGCCGCCGATCCCCGACTGCAGCCCGCCCGCCTGTCGCCGCCACCCAATCCCAGGCCGCCGATACTCCGCCCATGGACGCAGCCGCCGCTGAAACCGGGCACGCCGAGAACAAGGGACCCGACCTCCACGACGCGCTCGAACTCATCGTCGACACCTTGGAAGCGCTGGGCGAGGAACGCGGCGAGAGTGAACCTATCTGGGGCTCGATGATCAAACAAGCCATCAAGCGCCGTCATCCGGGATTCAACGAACGAGCCTATGGTTTCAGGTCGTTCAATGACTTGCTGGCCGACGGTGAAAAACGTGGCCTGCTCACGCTGCAGCCGGATGAGAAGTCCGGCGGCTATACGGTGCGGGTTGCGAATCGACCGCCGCGCCTCGCCTGAACGATTGCGCCTGTATTGAACGATTGCGCCTTTATCGAACGATAGCGGCCTGCCGGCTGCATTGTGCGCCGCGTCGCGGCCTACCCCTTGAACTTCCGCGGCCGTGGCCGCATTTATTTAGTCCATGAATATCAACCGCAGAAAATCCTGGATGTGGGCGGAAGCCTGCGCGCTCCTCGATGAAGCCGAGCGCAAGCATCGGCATTTCTTCGAACTTCTGGCCGTGCCCTCCGCCTCTCCGGCGTGGGAGCCTCCGGCCGATATCTTCGCGGATGGCATAGACCTGCAAGTGGTGGTCGCTCTGCCGGGTGCCCGCGCTGAAGAGGTTGCCGTAGAAATAACGCCTACCGGCCTGCAAATCGAGACCAATGTCCCGCCGCCGGCGCTGCATGCGCGCATGAATGTCGTGCGTCTGGAGATTCCTTACGGCCGGATGCGCCGGCGCATCGATCTGCCGGCCGGCCGCTACGCGCTGATCGAGCGCCGGCTCGATCGCGGCTGTCTGTTTCTGCGGCTCACCCGGGAGGCGTCATGAACGCTAACGCTACTCGGCCGCAGAGCGGCCTCATAGAAGACGTGCTCATCATTTTGCCGGTGGCCAATGCGGTGTTGTTTCCCGGCGTGGTACTGCCCATCGCCATCTCCGGCGGCGCGGCACTCGCAGCCGCGCAGGAAGCGGTGCGCACGCAACGCCGTGTCGGACTGCTGCTGCAGAAGGAATCGGGCAGCGCCGCGCAGGATGGAGCCGCGCCGGTTGCCGACAATCTCCATTCTGTCGGCACTGCCGCCACCATCGTGCGCTTCATCACCGCGGCGGATGGAACCCATCATTTGATCGCCCAGGGCGAGGAGCGGTTCACGGTATTGGATTACGTCAGCCGCGATCCCTTCTTGGTGGCGCGAATCGAAGCACACCGCGATCCGGCCACTCTGGACCGAGAGATCGAAGCGCGCGGCCTCAATTTGCGCGACAAGGCGCTCGAGGCCGTGCAGTTGCTGCCGCAGGCTCCCGGGGAACTGGTCAACGCCATCCGCAGCATCGAGTCGATTCCGGCGCTCGCCGACATGATCGCAAGCTTCATGGATTTGAAGACCGCGGAGAAACAGGAAATCCTCGCCACGTTCGACCTGAAGACGCGGCTTGATCGAGTGCTGACAGTGCTCGGCCGCCGCATCGAGGTTTTGAAGGTTTCGCGCCAGATCGACGAGAAGACGCGCGAGGCATTCGATGAACGGCAGAAAGAAGCTGTGCTGCGCGAGCGGTTGCGCCAGATCCAGAAAGAATTGGGCGACACCGACTCATCGTCGGCCGAACTTGAAGAGCTGAAGAAGGCCATCCAGGACGCCGGCATGCCGTCGGAAGTGGCCGAGCAGGCCGAGCGCGAACTGAAGCGCCTGGAGCGCATGCCCGATGGGGCTGCGGAATACTCCATGACCCGCAACTACCTGGATTGGTTGATCGCCATGCCCTGGTCCAAGGTGGATCCGGAAACCGTGGATATCGAGAGCGCCCGCGCCATTCTCGATCAGGATCACTATGGCCTGGAGAAGGTCAAGCGCCGCATCCTGGAATTTCTCGCGGTTCGCAAACTCAATCCCGAGGGTCGCAGTCCCATTCTGTGCTTCGTCGGTCCGCCGGGCGTGGGCAAGACCTCGCTCGGCCAGAGCATTGCGAAAGCGATCGGACTCAAGTTCGGCCGCGTGAGCCTGGGCGGTGTGCATGACGAGGCCGAGATTCGCGGTCATCGGCGCACCTACATTGGCTCCCTGCCGGGCAATATCGCACAGGCCATGCGCAAAGCCGGTCGCCGCAATCCCGTGCTCATGCTTGATGAGGTCGATAAGCTCTCCGCCAGCCACCAGGGCGATCCGTTTTCGGCCCTGCTCGAGGTGCTGGATCCGGAACAGAACAACTCATTCCGCGACAATTACTTGGCGGTTCCCTTCGATTTGTCGAAGGTGCTGTTCATCGGTACCGCCAATGTTCTGGATGCCATACCGGCGCCGCTGCGCGACCGCATGGAAATCATCGAACTCACCGGCTACACGGAAGAGGAGAAGTTGCAAATCGCCCAGCGCTACCTGCTCGCGCGCCAGCTTAAAGCCAACGGCCTCACCGCAGAGCAGGTGCAAGTCTCCGAGGAAGCCCTGCGCAAGCTCATCGTCGATTACACGCGCGAGGCCGGAGTCAGGAGCTTGGAGCGCCAGATCGGCGCGCTGCTGCGCAATGCCGCAGTCACCATCGCTTCCGGCGGCACCCAAAGCATCGCCATCGGTGCGAATGATGTGGCACGCATCTTAGGCGCGGCGCGTTTCGAAAGCGATGTGGCCCTGCGCACCAGCATCCCCGGCGTGGCCACCGGGCTCGCCTGGACCCCGGCGGGCGGCGACATCCTGTTCATCGAATCGAGCCGCGTGCGCGGCAGCGGTAAGCTGATTCTGACCGGTCAACTCGGCGACGTGATGAAGGAAAGCGCTCAGGCCGCCGTTACCTGGGTGAAGTCGCAGGCCGATCGGTTAGGGATTGATCCGACGCTCTTGGACAACAGCGATTTGCACATTCATGTGCCGGCCGGCGCCATCCCGAAGGACGGTCCCAGCGCCGGGGTCGCGATCGCCACATCCTTGGCGTCGCTGCTGACACAACGCACCGTCAGCGCCGATGTGGCGATGACCGGCGAAATCAGCCTGCGCGGGGTGGTGATGCCGGTGGGCGGCATCAAGGAGAAATGCGTGGCCGCTGCTCGGGCCGGCATTCGCGCCGTGATTTTGCCGGCGCGCAATCGCCGCGATCTAGAGGACATTCCGCAGAGCGTGCGCAGCAAGCTCGAATTCGTCTGGGCGGAGAAAATCGACGACGTGCTGGGGCGGGCTTTGGAAATCATTCCCGCCCAGCGCGCGGCGGCCTAGCCACCCGCCGCGACTTCCTCTTCGCTCGCGCGGCCGACCATGGCTCTCAATCGGCCGATGCGCTCGAGCGCCGGCGGATGGGAATCGAAAAACTTCGAATGGATGCGATCGGGCGTGAGCGTAGACGCGTTGTCGCGAAACAATTTCACCAAGGCCGCCGCCAAGTGGCCGGCGTCCGCGTATTGCGCCGCAAAATCGTCGGCCTGTTTCTCGTGGCGGCGCGACCACCAGGACATGACAGGAGTCGTGAAAAACGTCAACACGGGCACGGTCAGCAAAAACAATAGCAGGGCCATCGCCGCCGAAGGCACCGGCACGCCCAAGGCGCTGTAAAACTCCGGCTGCCGCGCCAGCCAGGCGAGCAGCCCTAAGCCGCAAAACGTCACTAACACGCTGGCAACCAGCCGCTGACGCACATGATGCAGGCGAAAATGCCCCAGCTCATGCGCCAACACCGCTTCGATTTCCGGCGCTTCGATCCGCGACAGCAAGGTGTCGAAGAACACGATGCGCTTGTTGCGGCCAATGCCCGTGAAGTACGCATTGCCGTGCGCCGAGCGCAAAGAGCCATCCATCACGAACACGCCGCCGCGCGCCGTGAATCCGCAGCGCTGCAGCAGCGCCTCCACCCGCGTCTTGAGTGCCTCGTCGGCAAGCGGCGAAAAGCGATTGAAGAAAGGCGCGATGTACTGCGGAAAGGCCCAGGTCAGACTCAATGTCCAAACCAGCCAGATCAACCACACCCACATCCACCACCAAGGTCCGGCACGCTCCATGAGACTGAGACTCGCCAATAGCAGCGGCCCCCCAAGCAGTGCGGCCAGCAGCAGTTGCTTGGCGAAGTCCAGCGCATACAGTCGCGGCGATATCCGATTGAAGCCGAAGCGCGCCTCTACGCCGAATGTTCTCCACAGTGCGAATGGCAGCCCCACCAATTGCAGCAGGAGCAGTAGGCTGGCGACGATGGCGGCGCCGTGCCACGGCTCAGCCAAGCTCGTATGGCTCCACGCCGCATCCACCGCGGCGAGGCCGCCGCCCAACGTCAACCCAATCTTCACCAGCGCTTCCACCAACGTCGCCCATCGACCCATTCGCACTCGGGCTGCGGTGTAGTCTGCCGCTTTCTGCTGGTCCGCCAGCGCGACCTGCCCGCGAAAGGCGTCGGGCACCTCATTGCGATGCGCCTGCACGGCGGCGATCTGCCGCGATCCCAACCACAGTCGTGTCAGCGTCTCTGCCGCGACCGCGACGAGAAACGCCCAAGTCAGCCATTGCATCTTGTCAGCTACCTTCGTGACCGGCGATGAGCCTAGAGGAATTTCGGGGGCTGCGAAACACCAACGGCTTCTGCTCTGCGCCCAAGTGCAATGCACCCGCCAGCGACCGAGCCGGTGAGTCGCCGGCCGGACGCTCCGCGCGGGCCACCGCCTCGGTCACCAAGTGATGATGCGGCGACAGATCGCACACCGGGTCCGCGTTCGCGGCATCGCCCGTCAAGAGATAGGCCTGGCAGCGGCAGCCGCCGAAGTCGCGAGCCTTTTCCGGACAGCTGCGGCAGGGCTCCTTCATCCAGGCGTCGCCGCGAAAATGATTGAAGCTCTCAGACTCGTACCAAATCTGCGCGATGCCGGCTTGGCAAACGTTCGGGAAATCGAGCCCGGGCAACATGCGGGCCGCGTGACAGGGAAGCGCCGTTCCATCCGGCGTAATGGTGAGAAAAATCGAGCCCAAGCCCTTCATGCAGGGCTTGGGACGGATCTCGAAATAATCGGGAACGACGAAGAAAATCTGCATCCGGCGGCCGACGCGCTCGCGAAAGCGCTGCATGGTCTGCTCGGCCCGCTCCACCTGCGCCCGGCTGGGCAGCAACTGCTCGCGATTGTGCCAGGCCCAGCCGTAGTACTGGGTGTTCGCCAACTCGACATAGTCCGCGCCCAGGCGCAGCGCCATTTCCAGAATTTCTTCCACGTGATCGATGTTGAGCCGATGCAGAACCACGTTCAGCACCATGGGATAGTCGTATTGCTTGATCAGAGCGGCCACCGCCGATTTCAGCTCAAAGGTGCGGGTGCTGCTTAAGAAATCGTTCATCTGCTGCGTGCTGTCCTGAAAGGACAGCTGGACGTGATCCAGCCCAGATTTCTTCAAGGCTCGCAGCCGCATTTCATTCAAACCCACGCCCGAAGTGATCAGGTTGGTATAGAAGCCGAGTTGGTGTGCCTCGCCCACGATCACTTCCAAGTCGTCGCGCGCCAGGGGTTCGCCGCCCGACAGTCCCAGTTGCACCGCGCCCAAGGCGCGCGCTTCGCGCAACACCCGAATCCAATCGTCCGTGCCGAGCTCTGTGCTGCTGCGTGCGAAGTCCGTGGGGTTGTAGCAGAAGGCGCAGTGCAGAGGACACCGGTAAGTCAACTCCAGCAGCAGCCATAGGGGCGGCCCAGGCCGCGGCGTGCCCGCGCCCTGCGCTGAATTCACGAGCGGATCTGCAGCCATTTCTTCTCCACCGCCATGATGACGAAGCGCTGCACGTCCCCGGAAAGGTTGGCAGCCGCAAAGGCGCGCTCGAGATCCTGCGTGATGTCGGCGATCGTCGTCGCCCCATCGCAGCGCTTGAGGATTTCGCCGGCGCTGCCGTTGAGCTTGATCATCCCTTCGGGATACAGCAGCACGTGCGCATTTTGCGCGGCCTCCCATTGCAGCCGGAAACCGCGGCCGATGGCCGGCCGCGACTCGGCAGTGAGGGAAATGTCGCCCACGCCGGAGTCACTCATGCCGGGCTCATATAACGCAGCGCCATGGCATCGCTCATTTGCCACAGCACGTCGAGCTTGAATTTAAGAATGTCCAAAGCACGCTCCTGCGCAGCACGTGTAGCGAAGCGATCCAACGTCAGTGCGAGTCCGATTTCCACGTCGCGGCGCGCCAGGCTGACCCGGCTCTGGAAATATTCCAGCCCCGCACGGTCGATCCACGGATAATGCAGCGGCCAATTCGCGAGACGCTGCTTATGGATCTCGGGTGCGAACAGCTCGGTCAACGAGGAGCATACCGCCTCCGGCCAGGGCGCACGGCGCGCGAAGTTGACATAGGCATCCACCGCGAAGCGCACGCCGGGCAGGACTTCGCTCAGACTCTCCACGAATTCCCGGGTCAATCCCACCGCCTCCGCCAGCCGCAGCCAGGATTCGATTCCACCGGCGTCTTCGCCATAGCCATCGTGATCGAGAATGCGCTGCACCCAGGCACGGCGCACGGCCCGGTCCGTGCAATTGGCGAGAATGGCGGCATCCTTGATCGGGATGTTGATCTGGTAATAGAAGCGATTGGCAACCCAGCCGCGAATCTGCGTTGGCGTGGCGGCGCCGGAATTCAGCAGCACATTGAATGGATGATGAATGTGGTAGGCGCGCCCCTGAGTTCGCAGCTGCGCTTCGAATTCCTCGCGACTCCAGGCGGCGGCACTCATACGGCAATCTCCATTCCATCTCGCGCGACTTCGACGCCGCGGCGCGCAAGCTCCGCCGCTTCGGCGGACGCTTCGTTGAGAATGGGATTGGTGTTGTTGATATGAATCAGAATCTTGCGCGTGGCGGACGGCAGCCGCTCCAGCCACTCCAGCATGCCGCCCGCACCGGATTGCGGCAGATGGCCGATATCGCGTGCGCGCTTGGCCGAGATTCCCATGCTAATCATTTCATCGTCGACCCAAAATGTGCCGTCCACCAACACGCAGGACGCGGCCTGCATGGCTTGCCACAGCCGTTCATCGATGGCGCTCAAGCCCGGGGCATACACCACCGAACGTCCGCTCGCGACATCCTCGATCACCAGGGCCAGGTTGTCGCCGACCATCGGGGTATCGCGGTTGGGGGAATAGGGAGCCGGTTTGCTCGCGACCGGCAAGGCGTGCCAGCGCACTCCCGGCACCTCATCGATCGCGAAGGCGCTGCCATCCGGAACGACGCGGCGCCGCTCCACGCCACAAAAATAGCCCAGCACCCCCAGCACAGGATTGCCGCGGGTGAGGTCGGCAAAGGTGCTGTCGGTGCACCATAGGGGCCACGGACGCACCGCCTCACGCAACATATAAAGTCCGGTGGTGTGGTCGACCTGGCCGTCAACCAGAACGATGGCGGTAATGGCGCTATCTCGGATGGTGCGCGCCGGCTGCAAATCGGGATTTGCCTGCAATTGTGCGAGGACGTCGGGTGATGCATTCACCAGTGCCCACTGGTTGCCGGCGCCGACCGCAATGGAGGACTGGGTGCGTGCTTGGGTCTGCAATGTGCCGGTGCGATAGCCCTTGCAGTTCGGGCAGTTGCAATTCCACTGCGGAAAGCCGCCTCCGGCGGCGGACCCCAGTACCCGGATTTTCACTAAAGTAGGCGCCGCCCGCAGGCGCGGGCGAACACCCCGCTACTCAGCGATTCGACACATACATCGTGATTTCCATACCGAACCGCAATTCAACCGCTTGTGGCGTTTCCCATTTCATATCGAATCTCCTGGTGAGGTACCGCGCCATGTTCCTCCCAGTGCTCACTTGCTCGAATCAGCGGCATCATGAATCTGGACTCATGAATTTCATGAGAGGTGCCGTCGCGATCGCCCCACCCCCCTCACCGCTCCCGTGAGCCCACCGGCCCCACCCCTTGTCGCCGCACCCCCTGGTACCATGCTTGCATGAGACTGCGGACCCGCCTGAATCTCGTGGTTGCGGCCCTCAGTGCCGCATTTGTGATCGTGCTGATCGCGGCCGAGGTTCAAAGTACACGCACCTCTGTGCGCGAGGAAATCGAAGCGGCGAACCGCGTGGCATCGCAATTGCTGGGCCGGCTGGCGGGCGTCTATTCCCAAGTGGGCGGCCCGGATCTGGTATTGCAGTTCCTGCAGCAGCTCGGCCGGGTCCGCGCCAACGAAGTATCGCTGCTGTCCGCCACCGGAGAAGTGGTGTATCGCTCGCCGCCGGCGGTCTACAAGGCGGGTCGCGAGGCGCCGGCGTGGTTTTCACACCTTCTGGCGCCGCAGTCGACCACGTATTCCTTCCCGCTGCGCGGCGGGGTGTTGCTGGTGGTACAGGCCCAGCCCTCGCGCGCCGTGCTCGATGCCTGGGACGACATCACACGGCTTGCCGCCATCGCGGCCGCCATGTTCGTCATCGTCAACGGGTTGGCGTTCTGGTCAGTGAAGCGTGCCCTGGAGCCCTTTCCGGTCATAGCCGACGGCCTCGAGCGTATACAACAGGGAGATCTCGCCTTCCGCCTGGCGCCGCTGGCAGGCAATGAGGCCCATGCCATCGGCGCCGCGTTCAACCGCATGGCGCAAGCCGTGCAGGACAAGGTCTTGGCCGAGCGCAAGGCCCACGATGCCGAGGCGCGGCTGGAGGAACGGCGTGAGATGGCCTCACTGGCCGACCAGCGCGTCGAAGAGGAGCGGCGTTTGATCGCACATGAGCTGCACGACGAATTCGGCCAGTCGGTCACGGCAATCCGCAGCCTCGCGCAGGCGATCGCGACCCAGGGTGGCGTGCGCGATCCTGCGACCGGCGATGTGGCGCGCATGATTTCGGATGAAGCCGGCCGCCTGTACGATGCCATGCACGGTCTGATTCCCCGCCTGTCGCCGCTGTCGCTCGATACATTGGGGCTGGCCGCGACGCTCGAGAGCTTGGTCCGGGATTGGCAGCGGCGCCACCCTTCGATTGCTCTCTCGCTTTCGCATGAAATTCCCATCGAATTGGGCCCGAGCATTGGCTTGGCCATCTACCGGGTAGTCCAGGAAGGGCTGATCAACGCCTTGCGGCACGCGCAGGCTTCGCGGGTGGACATGGTCTTGCAATGCGACGCCCAGCGAATCCTGGTGACGGTGACCGATGACGGCGTCGGCTTGCCGGCCGACTGGTCGCGGCCCGGACATTTTGGCCTCCGCGGTATGGCGGATCGAGTGCGTCAATTGCGGGGTACATTCACTATCGCCAATCATGAGGGTATGGGCGTGCGGCTCACCGCCGACATACCCTTGGGCGGACAGGCATGATTCGCGTCCTGTTGGTGGATGATCACGCCGTGGTGCGTGTGGGGTTTCGGCTGCTGTTGCAATCGGTGCCGGATATGTCAGTGGTCGCCGAGGCCGATTCAGGTGAGGCGGCGTGCCAGATGTATGCGGAGTGCAATCCCGACGTGGTCGTCATGGACCTCGCCATGCCGGGCATGGGGGGCCTCGAGGCACTGCGCCGGATTCGCGCCCGCCAGCCCGAAGCACAAATACTCACCCTGTCGGCGCACGATGATCCCATGCATGCCCGTCGGGCCCTGCAGGAGGGCGCGCTGGGTTTTCTGTCGAAGCGCAGCGCACCCGAAGCGCTGCTCGAGGCCGTGACCACGGTGGCCGCCGGCCGCCGCTACTTAGACCCCGTGCTCGCTCAGAAGCTGGCATTGTCGGAATTCGACGGCGGCGCCAAGTCGCCGGTCGAACGCCTGTCGGAGCGCGAATTCGAAGTGTTTGTCCGACTGGCCGGCGGTGCAACGGTGCAGCGCATCGCCGTGGATCTGAAACTGTCCGCCTCGACCATCGGCACTCACCTGTACAACATCAAGCAGAAACTCGGCGTGGTCAATCAATCTGAATTGACACTGATCGCGATTCGCCACGGCCTCATCGACGCCTGATCGTTTATTATCGGTTCATGGAAACCAGCCCGGACGCATCATGAACGCCATTCGAATTCAGCCCCTAGCCGATCAAAACCACGCCGACTGGTTGCCGCTATGGCGCGGCTACCAGTCCTTCTACAAGACGGACATACCCGCGGAAGTATCCCAGGTCACCTGGTCGCGGCTGCTCGACCCCAGCGAACCGATGGGGGCGGCGCTGGCCTGGGACGGCTCCAAAGCCGTGGGCCTGGTGCACCATATTCGGCATCGATCCTGTTGGACCATCGGCGACTATCTGTACCTACAGGATCTGTTCGTGAGTCCGGAAGCGCGCGGCGCCGGCATCGGCCGCAAGCTGATTGAATACGTATACGAGCTCGGCCGCGCCGCAGGATGCGCACGGGTACACTGGCTGACGCACGAAACCAATACCGACGCCATGTTGCTATACGACCGAATCGCGGAGCGTTCCGGCTTCGTGCAATATCGGCGCGCGCTGAAATAGCTGCCGCGAACGGCAAATAAACGCGATTAGGCGCTTACAGCAAAGGAGTCGACCCGGTTGGGATAGAAGGCAAGATAGCCCTTGATTTCCGCAACCGCCGGATACGGTTCCTCGTAAGTCCACACGGCGTTCACCGACTTAGCGCCACCGGCCGGCACGCTGTAATAGGAGCATTCACCCTTGTAGGGGCAGTAAGTCACCTGAGCCGATTGGCGCAGCATCGACATGTCGGCATCCTTCCTTGGAATATAAAGAACCGGTGGATAGCTGGCCTCACGCAATAGCAATGCCTGTCTGCTATTCGCGATCTCTATCATCGCTACCGAAACAACGATGTGCGAGCCGCTGGGCTCAATGCTGATTGGGTGGTCTGGGCCGGGCGTCTTCATAGGTGCCATTGTCATCCCCAGGAGCCTGCCGCGGCAATGGTGTGGCTATAATCCGAATCACACGCCACGCCAGTGTCGCCACAAGAGTAGGTCAATGCGCCGATTCGAGGAGAAAATCCGATCAACAAACTTCGTTGTCACCAGTGAGTTGACCCCGCCAAAGGGTATCGACCTGTCCGATTTCTTCGCCAAAGCCGACGCGCTTAAAGGCTTCGTCGATGCCATCAACATCACCGAATCACCCCGCGCGCGAATGGCAGTCGAACCCAAATCGGTCGCACACCTGCTGCAGGATCGCGGCCTCGAGGCCATTGTTCAAATTACCGCGCGGGACCGCAACCGTATCGCCATCCAGGCCGACTTGCTCGGCGCCTCCTTGCTCGGTCTTGGCAACTTTCTGTTCATGACGGGAGACGACCCGAAGAACGGCGACCACCCCGAGGCTAAGGGCGTGTTCGATTTAACGACTCTAGAGATGCTGCAAGCGGCACGTTCGCTGCGCCGCGGCCGGGACGTATCGGGCAATGTCTTGCATGGCGCGCCCCCACTATTCCTCGGCGCGACCATGAACCCAGGAGCGGCGGATCTGATGCGCGAGGTCGACAATTCACACCGAAAAATTGACGCCGGCGCGCAGTTCTTTCAGACACAGGCCATCTACAACACAGATTTTCTGGAGCAATTTCTCGAAGCCGCAAAGCTCGGGAATATTCCTCTCCTCGCGGGCGTCATCCCGCTCAAGTCGGCAAAGATGGCTGCATGGCTCAATGCAAACGTCCCCGGAATTCGTGTGCCTGCAGAGATCCTTGAGGAATTGGAGCGCGCGGGGCCGGAGCGTGAAGCAGCCAAGGGCATTGAAATCGCCGCTCGCACCGTACGCCGCCTGCGCGACATATGTGCCGGAGTACACATCATGGCGCTGGGATGGGAGATGAAAATCCCCGAGATTCTGCGCGCTGCCGAAGTGTCGCAAAGGGATCTCTATGCCGTCTGATCGCGGTCCAGGCGCTTTAACGCTGTCGCGGCGCGCAGCTCTGGGGCAACTAGTCGCTGCGGCCGGCGTCGCGACGTTTGGCGCGGGCGTTGGCCGAGCTCAGAGCGCAGCCGCTCCCATCGGGGACGCGTCACGGCTCGTAGATCTAGGCATGGAACTCGATCCCCAGCAGCGCGCGGCAGGTGTGGCGTTCGTGGACGGCCATGCAACCCTCGACACGCATTGTCATCCTGGCCGGTTCTTTCTCAAGGATTTGCCATATCAGACCCCAACTACGCGTGCGTTCGGCGAACCATTCGAAGATCGCGCGGTCGCCGAACTGGGTGCCGGCCGGGTGAGCGGCGTATTGATTGCCGCAGTGGCGGACATGCGGCTCCTCGAAATGACGGCGACTGGGGGATTGCACGCGGCCGGTGAATTTCCGCCGGGCGCAGCGTATGCGGACTATCGGCGGCAGCTCGCCGAACTCAAGTCGCTGGTCGCGCATCATGCGCTGGCAAAGGGCTTGAACCCATCCGATATAGACAGCGCACACCGTCAGCACTTCACCTCCGCGGTCTTCGCAGTAGAGGGCGTCGACTTCATCGAGGATCGATTCGATCGAGTGCAGCAGGCTTTTCGCGATGGCGTTCGCGCCATCACGGTGGTGCACTACCACGTCAATCAAATCGGCGACATCCAAACTGAGGCGCCGGTTCACGGCGGCCTCACCCCCCTCGGCAGGTCCATCATCGGCGAAATGAATCGGGCAGGAATCCTCGTCGATCTTGCCCACGCCACCTTCGCGGTAACCAAAGACGTCATTGAGGTGTCGACCAAACCGGTCATGATCTCCCATACCAACTTGTCCACACCCACGGCAAGCCATCCTCGACTGATCAGCACTGAGCATGCCAAGTTGGTGGCCGCAGCAGGCGGCATCATCGGTTCTTGGCCGTCAGGAATCGGGCAGTCGACGTTTTCGGACTACATCGATTCTATCCAGCGCCTGGTGGACGCCGTGGGCGTCGATCACACCGCGATCGGCACGGACATGGACGCCAACTACCGTCCAGTGTTGCGCAGCTACCTCGACTGGAGCCTCATTCCGGCCGCCTTGCTGGCGCGCGGCATGCACCATGCCGAAGTCGCAAAGATCATGGGCGGTAATTTCCAACGCGTGTTCCAGGCGAGCCTATCCCGCACGCCGCGCTAACGCCCGCAATTCTTCATACCTTGTGCGGCAGGAGGAAGTCATCCTATGATCAGTGACGCATTTTTTTGCTCGCCGCCAGGATCCCGCCATGACCGCATTCGACATCACCCCACCCACCGACGCTCAGCGCCGCGACATTACCACCGAGCTCAGCGGTGACGAGCGCCGCGTTTTGCTGCAACATGGCACGGAAGCTGCGTTCTGCGGCGTGTTTCTCGACAACAAGAAGGACGGAGTCTATACCTGTCGTTTCTGCGGCTTGCCTCTGTTTCGCTCCAGCGCAAAGTTCGATTCGGGCACCGGTTGGCCGAGTTTTTTCAAACCCTACGAGGAGGCGCACATTAAGCGCGTGCGCGACACCAGCTACGGCATGACGCGCATCGAGGAAATATGCGCGCGCTGCGGCAGCCACCTCGGCCATATCTTCCCCGATGGACCGCCACCGACTGGGGAACGGCACTGCCTGAATTCAGTGTCCCTCTCGTTTACCGAGAAAGGTCACACGCTGCCCGACGTGCTGAAACGCGGTGGCCCTGAGGCGCAGGCGGCCACATGACCGTCACCCGACACACCTGCTTAGGCCGCGAATGATCAACATTGCGCCCCTGCGTTCCTCGGAGCGTGCCCGCTGGGAACAGCTATGGCGCGAATATCAGGACTTTTATGCAGTCGCACTGCCGGCTGATGTCACCGACACCACCTGGCAGAGGCTGCATGACGGGCGGGTGCATGGCCTCGGTGCCCGTGATTCCACCGACACTCTCGTCGGCATAGTGCACTTCTTGTTTCATGAGGATACGTGGTCGACGGTCCCCGCGTGCTACTTACAAGACCTTTACGTGGACCCGAAAATCCGTGGGACCGGGTGCGGTCGCCTGCTGATCGAGGCAGTCGCCGAATCAGCGAAAGCGGCGGGGCAAGTTCATCCCTACTGGTTGACGCACGAGACCAACAGCCTGGCACGGCAGTTGTACGACCGGATTGGCAAAAATCAGGGATTCATTCAATACGTTTACACCCCGGCATAGCCACCAAGCAGCTGCAATGAGGGTCAACAACGGTATTCACTACTAAGGCGACCACCCCGTCCAATCCAGTTGGGATTGCGAGTAGCAACGGTAGCAAAGATTTTGCAAAGGCCGCGGCGCGTACAACCCATTGGTTATAGCCATTGGATCCGGATCGACGGCTGCATCGAAGTGAGGAAACGCCCGAACACCAAAATTGGGTTCGTACAGATCCGATACTAAGACGCCGGTGGCGCAAGCGCTAAGGAGGGTAACAGCGACCAGCAGAGCGACTTTTGTGCAGTGCGAAGGCAAAGCCATGTGTCCTCCAAAAAATCTTCCCGCCGAGCCGCAAATCGCATCAACACTAGCATCGTTCACAATTGTGGGCAAGAAACTTGGGCAGCGCTATTGGTACACTGCGCCTTCGAATGAAGCCACTGGCCGTGGAGCACTGTAACGTGAGAATCATCTGCGCTTTGCTGTTGATGTTCACCGTTGTCATGGGGGGATGCAGTCGCGATTCCCACGCATATCCCGTCGCGACATTTCTTCAGGGACCACCGGCAAAGAAAGTGTCCACGGAACCCCACTGCCCATCATCCGAATCGCACGGTCAGCGCTACTTCCCGATTTAGGCAAGCGACCTAGCATACTCGACGGCTCGGGGCTGCTTCACGCAGCTCTGGGACTTTCCTGACTTTGAGCGGTTCCGGCAGTTGTCGGTTGCCGTCTAGCCATATAAGGCCAGCGCCGCCAATTGAGGTCAACGTCAATACGTGACGTCTTTGTTGAGATTCACACCTAAACGGTCCACGCCAGAAACCGCGCCAAGTACGGTGCCGTTCGGCTAGTCGCCACCTGTGCAACTTCGGCGGGAGGCCCGGCGGCAACGATGCGTCCGCCCTCATCGCCCGCGCCGGGCCCTATGTCTATGACCCAGTCGCTGCCGGCGACCACCCGCATATCGTGCTCTATCACAATCACGGTATTGCCGGCCTGAACCAGACCATCGAGTTGCGCGGTGAGCTTCTCTACGTCCGAAGGATGCAATCCCGTCGTTGGTTCATCCAATACATAAAGAGTGTTGCCGCGCTGCGCACGCTGTAGCTCGGTCGCCAGTTTGATCCGCTGTGCCTCCCCGCCGGAAAGCTCCGTCGCCGGCTGGCCAAGCCGCAAATAGCCCAAGCCCACTTCACGCACGACGCTCAAGGATCGGTGTACGGGCACGTCATCGGCGAAGAACTCCGCAGCTTCGTCCACCGTCATGCCGAGTACGTCGGCAATCGATTGTCCGCGGTACTTGATCTCGAGAGTTTTCGCGTTATAACGCTTCCCGTGACAGGTAGGACAGGGTGCATAGACGCTCGGCAGGAATAACAGCTCCACCATGACGAAGCCTTCGCCCTCGCAGGTGGGGCAGCGGCCTTTGGCCACGTTGAAAGAGAAACGTCCCGCATCGTAGCGACGCGCGCGCGCAGCCGGAGCTGCTGCGAACAGTCTGCGAATATGATCGAACAGGCCCGTGTAGGTCGCCAGGTTGGAACGCGGTGTCCGCCCAATTGGTTTCTGATCTACCCGCACCAGGCGATCGATCCCCTGCATGCCGCCGGTGATTCGACCGCTCACAGTCTCCGTCGTGGTTCGCTCCAGGAGGTCGCTTTCGTCCTCCTCTGGCGCGATCTCATGGCCGAGTTGCTCCGCAACCAGTTCCACCAGCACCTGGCTTATCAGACTCGACTTGCCGGAGCCGGAAACACCCGTGACGGTCGCGAACACTCCCAATGGCAGCGCGACATCGAGGCCGCGCAGATTGTTGCGCGTGACATCCGTCAGCTGCAGCCAGCCCTTTGGCGTGCGCGGCGTGCGCGGCGTGCGCGTGGGAAGTGGGTAGCTCCCGAACAGGTAGCGCCGGGTCTGGGAGGACTCCACATTCTCGAGCCCGGCAGGGGGACCGCTGTAAAGCACAAAGCCACCCTTGTCACCGGCCGCCGGACCGACATCGACGATCCAGTCGGCGCGGCGGATTATGTCCAGATCGTGCTCGACCACGAACAACGAATTGCCTGAGGCTTTCAGTTGATCGAGCGCCGCAAGAAGGGCCTCTGTGTCCGCCGGATGCAGGCCCGCCGACGGCTCGTCGAGCACGTACACCACGCCGAACAGATTGGAGCGCACCTGTGTGGCGAGCCGCAGACGCTGCAGCTCACCCGGCGAAAGTGTCGGGGTACTGCGTTCCAGCGACAGATACCCAAGGCCCAGATTGAGCAGCACATCCAGGCGCGCCAAGGTGTCCTGGGTAATACGCTGCGCGACCAGCGTCTTCTCCGGATGCTCATTCGTCATTTGCAACAAATGCGAAGCGCCCGCTTCAGAATAGGGACGCAGCATACCGGCCAGCTGCATCAACGACAGCCTCGACATTTCCGCGATGTCGAGACCGGCAAATTTCACGGTCAGCGATTCGGGGCGCAACCGCTTGCCGTGGCACAGCGGGCAATCGGTGCTCAGCATGTACTGCTGCACCCGTCGCTTCATCAGCGGGCTTTGCGTGTTGGCAAAGGTGTGCAGCACGTGACGCCTGACGCTGGTAAAAGTCCCCATGTAACTCGGCTCTTCCTTGCGCCGCAGCGCACGTCGAGCCTCGCGTGGCTCGAGCCCCGCGTACACCGGCACCACCGGCTGTTCGTCGGTAAAGAGAATCCAATGGCGATCCTTCTTCGGCAGTTCGCGCCACGCACGATCGACGTCTATCCCTAGTGTTACGAGTATGTCGCGCTGGTTCTGACCTCCCCATGCCGTCGGCCACGCTGCAATCGCGCGCTGCCGGATCGTGAGCGAGTCATCAAGAACCATCGATTTTTCCGTGACCTCGTAGATCCGGCCCAACCCGTGACACTTCGGACAGGCGCCGTCCGGGGTATTCGGCGAGAACGACTCCGCGTAGAGAAGCGACTGCCCGTGAGGATAATCGCCGGCGCGCGAATAGAGCATCCGCAGCAGGTTGGAGAGGGTCGTAACGCTGCCGACAGAGGAACGAGTGGTGGGCGAACCCCGCTGCTGCTGAAGCGCCACCGCCGGGGGCAGCCCCTCGATCTCGTCGACTTCCGGCACGGCCATTTGATGGAACAGCCGTCTGGCATAGGGCGAAACGGACTCCAGATAGCGTCGTTGTGCCTCCGCATACAGCGTGCCGAACGCCAGAGAGGACTTGCCGGAACCGGAAACGCCCGTGAACACAACGAGGCAGTCACGCGGAATATCCAGATCCACGTTCTTGAGATTGTGTTCGCGTGCTCCGCGCACGTGAACCATCCCGGTAGAGTCCTTGGTGCGGGTCATACGGGCGGTGTGAAATACAGCTCCTGGCGGTCAACGCGCGTATCTTAACCGCTCCCTCGCCGTGCTATCGCACTGGATCAGCGGCTTGTTCTGCCCGGATTCGCGCGAACACCTCTTCCCGGTGTACGGCTACGTCCTTGGGCGCGCTGAGTCCCATGCGTACCTTTGCCTTTGACCCCCAGAATTTGCGGCGTTGAGCGGTGGTTTTCCACTGTCTTCTTTTGCAGGCCAGGCTTAATATCTGCCACGTGTCGTTTCTAAATTAGGCTTCACACGCAAGGAAGAAATAATGAAAAGCAAGAGTATGTTGAGGGTCGGCATTTTGCTCACCCTGGGATTGAATTCGTACGCTGCACCGACGACGCCGCGTTTGGGAAAGGTGGCGGCGGCGCCTGCCACGGTGCAAGCCGTGTCGCCGGCCAGCACGATCGAATTCTCTGTGTATCTGCCGCTGCGAAACGGTAAGCAACTCGATGGTTTACTTGCCGATCTTCACGATAAAACCTCACCCAAGTATCAGCAATGGCTGCAGCCTTCTGATTTCCTACAGCGATTCGGTCCGCGTCCGGCCGATCTCGCGGCGCTGCGCGCCGCGCTCACTGTCCGTGGCTTCACGGTAGTCCAAAGCAATGCGCACGGTCTGCGTGTGCGGGGGCCGGCAAGTGCGGCGTCCAACACCTTCGGCGTGACCATCCGCAGCCGCACTCAGGATGGCCGAACGCATTTCATGGCGAAGACCGAACTGCAGATTCCCAGCGAGCTTGCGGCGCTCAACGTGCGCATCTTGGGCCTTGCAGCCGTTCCCGAACGCCAAGTGCATGCTCGTGTCACGGGGCAGCTTGGCAAAATCGTGGATAATCGTTACGGGGTTACCGGACCCTACTGGTTCGATGACCTAAAACAAGCCTATGACTATCCGGCCTACGGTTCCAAAACCAATGGCGCTGGCGTCAGTGTGGCTGTGCTCATGAGCGATCTGATATTCCCCGACGATGTCGGCGCGGCCTTTACCCACGAAAAGTTCACCGCTATAACCAGCCTGTCAGCACCGAAAGTAACCACGGTGACCATCGCTGGCGGCGGTGTCCAAGATGGGCCCGGCTCGTTCGAGGCAAGCCTCGACGTACAACAGGTGCTCGGCGGCGCTCCGGCATCCAATGTCACTCTGGTCAGCATTCCTGACCTGTCGGATCAAAACATCGTTGACGGTTACACCTATATCGTCGACCAAAATAGCTTCGACATCGTCAACTCCTCTTTTGGCGGTTGCGAACTGGAATACACGGCCGCGTATAACGGCGGAACTGATTTCACTTCCATTCTCCAGACCTATCACGAGATTTTCGCGCAGGGAAACGCACAGGGTATCACCTTTGTGGCGAGTTCCGGCGATGAGGGAGGCCTCATATGTCCGAGCGTGGACTATGGCTCGCCGGGCGCTGCGCCCACTTTCGTGGCGGGTGTCAGCACGCCATCGGATGATCCGGACGTCACTTCGGTCGGCGGCGGCAATCTAGTCACCGTGGCCACGGCCGGAATACTCGACTCCGCCTATGTGAGAGAGAGTGCTTTTGCCGACCCGGAAGTCCCGTCCGATATCTACGGGCTTGGACAAAACGTCTCTGGCGGTGTGTGGGCAGCGGGCGGAGGAGTAAGTTCGGTGTTCGCAAAACCTCTGTACCAACTATTGGCTAAAACAGGCTCGAGCCGATGGCGCACGGAACCGGATATCGGCATGCAGGTCGGAGGCTGCCCTGGCGCAGCCATCAGCTGCGATCCGGACGATAGCGCGGCAGTAGTCGCGTATGGCGTCGGCTTGGGAGGCGGATACTATGGTGTGATCGGCACCTCAGTGTCGTCGCCTGAGTTCGTCGGCGCCTTGGCTCTGTTTGAGCAACAGTTCGGCAAGCGGCATCGACAAGGGAATATCAATTACTTTCTCTACGCGGCGGGTGCTCTTCAGACCCTTGCGGGCGGAGTCAATGCCCCTGCGTCTTTTCAATTTTACCGTCGAAACATTCCTGGCAACGACGGCCTGTGGAATGCCAGCTATCCGAGC
>JANYIY010000417.1 GCA_025358615.1 Gammaproteobacteria bacterium
CCCGGCTACCACTTTAGCAGCCATCCCCTAGTCTAGGGATAATTCGAGCACAAGATAGGGAGGTTACCCGCTTCGCGCGCGCGACGTACGGCATAGTCTAGCCGTCGTCCGCAATGTTCCGGTCGATTACGGGAGTAGCGCCATGCGCCGCCAAATGAAGATGAAAATTGCAATGCAGTGCCTGCTGCTAACTGCCTCTGTGGGTTACTTGGTCGCATGCAGTGATGCCTATGCTGCCGACCTCGCCGCCGATCAGGATCTGCAGGTCGCCAAACGCACCGTCAAGTATGCTGACCTTGACCTCAGTCATGCTGCGGGTGCAGAAACGCTGTATTCGCGGATTCGAATCGCGGCCAGACAGGTTTGCGCATCGACATTCGCCGGCTGGCAATGGGAATCGGTCAATGCTGCGCGTCCTTGCATGGATAAGGCGATCAATCGTGCGGTAGCCGACGTCAATGCACCGACGTTGACCAGCTATTACATGACACAGGCGCGGCCGACGATCAGGCTTGCCCGGAAGCAATAGTCGGACCCGGGCAGGACGGTGGTGCCCACCGTCCTCGTCTCCGGTCCTCGGCGGGTACTCACTCCGTACTTTTACAAATAAACCGCCGCGATCCATTGGAGTCAATTGAAATGAAGTCCATGTATTCCCAGGTAATGGAGATTGACGTAAGCTTCCGGCCTGGGTTCGCCCGGTCGTTCAAAGTCCCATCACGCGCAGCGGCAGCCGCATGGCCGCCAGCGGCCACTTTGCTCTCGCTGATTTGCGAAAGCTGCGCACGTGCCATTGTCAGCCGTGTGTGGAGGTACACCGGCCGCCCGCCTCGATGATGGGTCCTGGTGTTGAAGATCGGCGCTGCTATCATCAGTGGCATGAACTCATACGCAGGCCGATTCGCCTCCCACGCCGTCCGCAGCGCGATCGGCGTCATGATGATTGCGTCCTTGGGTGGATGTGCTGCGTCGCACGTGGCGCTGGTCGGTCGTGCGCGGCCGCCCACCTCTCTGGACCAGGTAACGATTTATCTGCAGCCGCCCGCTGGCAAGTACGAACAAATCGCCAACCTGAGCGCGTCCAGCAGCGGATCTTTCGCGATCACGGCGGCGGCCAAAATGGACAAGGTCATCGAGCGCCTCAAGATACAGGCAGCCAAGGTTGGCGCGAACGGCATTCTGCTGCACGGCGTGGGCGACCAAACATCGGGATCCGTGGGCGCGGGAATCAACACGGAAATGGACTCCGGGCATTCTCCCTATGGTCTGGGCTTTGGAGTCTCGGCATTCTTTTATGGCAAGTCCGGAGACGGCGTCGCTATTTACGTCGATGCCAATTGACGCTCCCGAGTCAGACGCGTGGCGCGCCACGGCATTGCCGCGTGAACTCGTAGCGATCCGTCTCGGTCTCGAGTTCCATGGCGAGCCGGGCGACCAAGTCCTCGATGCCGGCGGCGCGTGTCGCCGCGGTCTTCACCAGGTGTTTGGCAAGCGGGCCGATGTATCCGGCCAGGTGCCGCTCGATGCGCTGCAGCTCGGCCGCATCAAACAGATTGGCGACAGTGGCGGCTCGCATCGTCGGCGCTGCCGGAACCTGCAGCTGCCCCTGCAAATAGGCGCACAGACGCGCATAGTGCGGTTCGTGTGGCGGCGGAAAGGCGTCCATCCAGTGCTGCGTACTGAGAAAGAATTCGAGGCTCCTCGACGGCAGTACGTCCTCTATTCGAAACGGCAGAATGCTGAGCTGCTTATGCACCGCCCTCTCTACCTCGCGCCGCACCTGCGGCGATTGATTGCTGCTGGCCGAGAAAATCAGAATCATGGTGCGCGCCGCCGTGATCGCGTCCATGATCGCCGCTGCCCAGTCAGCCGACGGCGCAATGTCGCGCGGCGCGATCCAGCACAGGATGCCCTCGCCTTCGAGACGCGCCACCAGTTCGAAGGCGCAGTCGCGATCCGGCTGCGAATAGCTGATGAAGACGTCCCGCGTCATGCACTATTGCTCGATTAATCGCAGAGCCTTCTCCAGGCTCTTGCGCAAGCGACCGAAGGAACGGATCAGTGAGACGATTTCAGGGGCGCCGCGTTGCGGAAAGGTCTCCGGCGGGTCGCTGCCGAGGCTGAAGTGGTCGGCTACCCGTGCGATCTGCCGAATTGGCCTCACCACCATGACGTACAGCACCACATTGACCACGACGAACACCGCGGCAAACACCGCGACCAGCGAAACCATGAAGGCGCGTAGGGCCCGGTTTGCATCGGCGGCTGCGCTTGCAAAGGACACGGAAACGAGTTGCGCGCCGACGATCTCGTTGGCTTGCCAACCGAATCCGTTGTCGCCGCCGTAGCGTGCCACGAGAGTTCGCGGTGCCAATGCCGGCGTACTATGGCATGCAGCGCACTCAGCCGCGTTGCGGATGGGCCGCGCCAGGTAGAGCGATTTGCCCATCGGCGTTTCGCGCTCTCCCACCAGCTCCTGCGCGGCCGTATCGTTCCTGAATCGCTGAATGATGTCCGCCTCCCAGTCGGCGGCTCGATCGCGCGGATTGGTCGGGTTCAGCGTCGCCTCTTTGTACGTGTACTCGGGGTGGCGCTCGCGCAGCTTCAGGAAATTCTGGGTGGCCGCGTAGAACGGCACGCTTTGCGGCGGAAAATCCTCCTGAATTCGGGCGCCGAGCAACGGCAGAATCTCGCTGGCGGTATAGGCCCGCATGGCCAAGGCACTATCCATCATCAGTCCAGCCTGGGCGAAGACTTCACGCTGCGCATTGGCTTCGAGAATGTTCCGGCACATTAATCCCGCGGTCAATGCACCGATCACGAAGACGGCGCCGAGGGCCAAGTTGATTCGAAACAACAAACTCATGCCGGAACACCCAAGCGGTTCGTACTCTCGTACCCATGGCGAGTGTCGCATGGCGACATTAGCGCCAATATAGTAGATGATTCGGCTCCATAACTCACGCAGTCACGCCTTGTCTTTGCAGGAACACATCCGGATGCGAGCCACCGTCAACATAGACAACCTCGGGATCGACAAGGTCCTATACGATTTCGTCAATCTCGAAGCCATGCCGGAGAGCGGCGTGGCGGAGCGGCCTTTTTGGAGCGGCTTCGCCGTCCTGGTTCGAAGCCTGGCGCCGCGCAATTCGCAGCTGCTGCAGCGACGCGACGAGTTGCAGTCGAAGATCGATGCATGGCACCGCCAAAATCCGGGCGCTGAATTCGACCGTTCGCAGTACAAGGCGCATCTGACCGAAATCGGCTATCTGTTGCCCGAGCAGTCGCCGTTCAGCATCGATACCGCAGACGTCGATGCGGAAATCGCCCAGATCGCCGGACCTCAATTGGTGGTGCCGGTCAGCAATGCGCGCTATGCCTTGAACGCGGCCAATGCGCGCTGGGGAAGTCTATATGACGCGCTCTATGGCACCGACGCCATTGCGCAGGATGGCGCGACCCGCAGCACAGGGTACGATCCGCGGCGCGGCGCCAAGGTCATCGCTTTCGCACGCGATTTCCTGGATGCGCATTTTGCGCTGGCCCAGGGTTCGCACCACCAGGCGGTCCTGTATCGTCCGCAGGCGCAGGGGCTCAGCGTTCATTTGCAGGACGGCAGTGTGACCTCGCTGGAAAATCCCGCGGCTTTCCGCGGTTATCAAGGAGACTCGGGTTCGCCGGCGGTTCTGCTGCTGATTCACCACGGCCTGCATGTGGAACTGCATATCGACCGCACACACTACCTCGGCCGTGACGATCCCGCGGGCATCAGCGACGTATGGCTGGAATCAGCCATAACCACGATTCAGGACTGCGAAGATTCGGTGGCCGCGGTGGACGCGGATGAAAAAGTGCAGCTGTATCGAAACTGGCTGGGATTGATGAAGGGCAGTCTGGAGGCGCGGGTCGACAAGGGCGGCAACCTGCTGACTCGCCGCTTGAACGAAGATAGGCGCTATCGGACGCCGGCCGGCGCGGAGCTCGTGCTGCCGGGTCGCAGTCTCATGCTGGTGCGCAACGTCGGCCACCACATGCTGTCCGACGCCGTGACTCTCGATGGCAACCCGATACCGGAGACCTTCATCGATGCGGCGGTGACCGCGCTCATTGCCTTGCATGATTTGCGCGGCGCCGGCGCGCGCCGCAATTCGCGCACAGGATCGGTGTACATCGTCAAACCCAAGATGCATGGACCGGACGAAGTCGCGTTTGCGGACGAGCTGTTCGGCGCCGTCGAAGATCTGTTGGGCCTGGCGCGAAACACCCTGAAAATCGGCATCATGGACGAGGAGCGGCGCACCAGCGTCAATCTTGCCGAATGCATCCGTGCCGCGCGCCAGCGCATCGTGTTCATCAACACGGGCTTTCTGGATCGCACCGGCGATGAGATTCATACCTCGATGGAGGCGGCGGCCGTGCCACGCAAGAGCGACATCAAGAAAGCGGTGTGGCTCGATGCCTATGAACGTCAAAATGTCGATATCGGTCTTGCCTGCGGCCTGCGCGGCAAGGCGCAGATAGGCAAGGGCATGTGGGCCATGCCGGACCTCATGTCGGATATGCTCAAGACCAAGATTGCTCAGCCGCGTGCCGGCGCGAATACCGCCTGGGTACCCTCCCCGACTGCGGCCACTCTGCACGCTTTGCACTATCACCAAGTGGATGTTGCGCAAGTGCAGACGCAACTCGCCGCACGCCCACGCGCCTCACTCGACGATATCTTGACCCCGCCTCTTGCCGCGAAGCCGCAGTGGAGCGCGGCCGCCATCGAAGAAGAACTCAACAACAACGCGCAGAGCATCTTGGGGTATGTGGTGCGGTGGATCGATTCCGGAGTGGGCTGCTCCAAAGTGCCGGACTATTTCGACGTGGCATTGATGGAGGATCGAGCCACGCTGCGAATTTCCAGCCAGCACGTCGCCAACTGGCTGCATCACGGCATTTGCACCCCCGACCAGGTAATGCGGGCGCTGCGCCGCATGGCGTTGGTGGTCGATCAACAAAACGCCATCGATCCCACCTATCGCCGCCTGGCTGACGATCAAGACAATAACATCGCGTTCAAGGCCGCCTGCGATCTGGTGTTCAAGGGACGGGAGCAGCCCAACGGCTATACCGAGGCCATCCTGCATGCCCGCAGGAAGGAGCGAAAAGCGCAGAAGTGAGCACCCGGTAGCCGGTTTAGGTTGCCTGGACGCGGCAGCCGCCTTGCTGTAGACTGCGCGCAGCTTGATTCTGGGTCGGTGCTCGGTCAGTGCCACCCCAAGCTCGCGGTCTGTCCCTGACGACTTCGCATTTTTACCTCCCTCGCTGCTGACCGCTGCGGAAGCGATTGCTTCTGTCGTGCGAGTCCAAAATCTTAAGGATTGTTTAATGTCATTTTCTGATCTCGGGCTATTGCCCGAATTGCTGCGTGCTGTTGCCGATAAGGGCTACGACACACCCTCCCCCATTCAAATTCAGGCCATTCCGGCGGTGCTCTCCGGCCGCGATGTGCTTGCCGGCGCACAAACCGGCACCGGCAAAACCGCAGGCTTCGTGCTGCCCATTCTGCAGCGGCTCGCTGCGGATCAAGCCAACGGCAGCAGTCGCGCACCGCGTGCGCTGGTCTTGACTCCCACTCGCGAGCTCGCCGCGCAGGTAGCGCAGAGCGCGCGCGATTACGGCAAACATATGCAGCTGCGCACCTACCAGGTGTTCGGCGGCGTGAGCATCAATCCACAAATCAGCGCGCTACGCAGCGGCTGCGACATTCTAGTGGCGACACCGGGACGCTTGCTCGATCTGGCTCAGCAACGGGCGGCGGATCTGTCCAAGGTCCAAGTGCTGGTGCTCGACGAGGCCGATCGCATGCTCGACATGGGCTTCATCAACGACATCCGCAAAATTATCAAGCTGCTGCCTCAGAAGCGCCAAAACCTGCTGTTCTCCGCCACCTACTCGGACGACATTCGCGGCTTGGCGGAACGGCTGTTACACGATCCCCTTTCCATCCAGGTCGCGCCGCGCAATGCACCGATCGAATTGGTCGAACAGCGCGCCTATCGCGTGCAAAAAGAGCAAAAGCGGCATCTGCTGGTGCATTTGATCCAAGAGGGCCAGTGGCGCCAGGTGTTGATATTCACCCGCACCAAGCACGGTGCCAATCGCCTGACGCAGCAACTCGAAGGCGCGGGCATTCAGGCGGCGGCCATTCACGGCAACAAGAGCCAGGCCGCGCGAGTGAAAGCGCTCGACATGTTCAAGCGCGGCGAGGTGACCTGCTTGGTGGCCACCGAGGTTGCAGCGCGCGGCCTCGACATCAAGGAACTGCCGCAGGTGGTGAACTACGAACTGCCCAACGTACCGGAAGACTATGTGCATCGTATCGGCCGCACCGGCCGCGCGGGCGCCGCCGGCGAGGCCATCTCCTTGGTCTCCAGCGATGAGTCCGGACTGCTGCGCGACATCGAACGCGTTCTACGCCGCAGCATTCCCACCGTGGCTACACCGGTGTTCAAGATCGTCGAGTCGGCGCAGCCGGCTGCCAGCAGCCATCGCGGCTCAGGCGAGCGCGCCGCGAGCGATCGGCCGGGAAACCGACCGGCGCAGGGCCAGGGCCGACAGGGTCAGCATGGCGGCGGACACGGCGGCAGTCGCGATTCGCGGCGCGCACCCGGCGGCGGTGCGTCCGGCACGAGGAGCTTCGGCCAGCAGCAGCGCGGGCGCTTCCGCTAGGTCAGCTTGGGGACGAATTCTCGCAGGTACTTGGCGAAGTCCCCACCTAGGCTCGGATGCTTGAGGGCGTACTCGACGGTCGCCTGCAAGTATCCGAGTTTGCTGCCGCAGTCATAACGTTTGCCTTCGAATTCGAAGGCATAGACGGGTTCACGCTTCATCAATTGGGCAATGCCGTCGGTGAGTTGAATCTCGCCGCCGGCACCCTTGCCGATCTTGGCGAGATCGTCGAATACGGCGGCCGTCAGCAGATAACGCCCGACCACGGCGAGCGTGGATGCGGCCTTTTCCGGCTTGGGCTTCTCCACAATATGCGACATCTTGCCGAGGCGCGCAGCGATCTTTCGTTCGAGCGTCACGATGCCGTATTTGTCCGTGTCCTGCTGCGGCACATTTTGCACGCCGAGCACGCTGTGACCGTGCGTCGCAAACACCTCCACCATCTGCTTCAGGCACGGCACCTCGGCGTCGATCAAATCGTCGGCGAGATGGACCATGAAGGGTGCCTCCCCCACGACCGGCCTCGCGCACAGCACCGCGTGACCGAGGCCCAGCGGCGCCGGCTGGCGGATATACACGCAGGACGCCCAACTCGGCAAAATCCCGCGTAGCGTGTCGAGCAATTCCTGCTTGCCCTGCGCCTGCAGCACCGCCTCGAGTTCGGGATTGCTGTCGAAATGGTCTTCGATGGCGCGCTTGGAGCTGCCGGTGATGAACACCAAGGTGACGGCACCGGCGGATAGCGCTTCGTCCACCGCATATTGAATGAGCGGCTTGTCGACGATCGGCAGCATTTCCTTCGGGCTGGCCTTGGTGATGGTTAGGAATCGCGTGCCGCGCCCGGCAACCGGGAATACGGCAGTTTTTACGGCTTTGTGTGGCATGGAGAAATAATAACGGATTTCAACGGTGCGCGCCGTCGGACAAATCTCACACGCGCACGCCCCCTATTCAGCGCAGCTTGACGATTGCATACGCCTCGAAGCTGGCCCATGCATGGCAGGCCGGGCAATGCCAGTAAAAATTGCGTCCCGAAAAACCGCATTCAATGCACCGATACTTCTCCGCATTCGCCAATAGCGCCCCGATCTCGTGCACCGTGTGAGCGTCTTGCACCGGATCCGCCCGCCATACTGCCTTGAGCGTCGCATCCTGCGAGAAAACTCTTTCGATCGAGGCGCGAAGCGGCGGCGCATCGACCAGACCGGCGGCGATCGCGGCGAACACCAGCCGCTTCAATTCACCGATGTCCCGCGACTCTGCCTGCGCCACGAGTTCCACCAGCACGAGGTCGCGCGCCTGCGGCCCCACAAGCTCCAGCAGATGCGGCAGCTCCTCTTGCAGAAGCTCTGGCGCTTCGGTGAGGGCCTGCCGCAGCAGCCGCACGGCCAACTGCGGCTGTGCTTCGGTCTGCGCAATTTGCGCACGCAGCAGGGCCGCGCGCGGCAAGGGGGAGCTCTGCGCACGAGCCTCGCGCAGCAGCTGCCTGGCGCCCATGGCATCGCCGCGCTCCATCGCAAGCGCGGCCAGCTCACACAGGTAGTGCGCAGCTACCTTGAGCGGCGGCGCCGCCTTGATGTGCTGCAGATGCCGAAAAGCGCCCAATGCCTGCTGCCAATCATGTTGGCGCTCATAGACCAGGCGCAGCGCATCGAGGGCGCTGGCACGCAGCCGCGGTACCTCGCTCACTTGCTGAAATAAACCTTCCGCACGATCCAGCAAACCGGCGCGCAGATAGTCCTGAGCCAGCGCGAGCAGCGCCTGCTCGCGATGCTCCGGCGCCAAGGTGGCGCGTGCCAGAAGATTTTGGTGGATGCGGATGGCGCGCTCAACCTCTCCGCGCCGTCGGTACAAGGAGCCCAATGCGAAGTGGGTCTCGATGGTATCGGCGTTGGCGTCCATCAGCTTCAAGAACATGTCGAGTGCCCGATCGGGCTGCTCGGTGACGAGATAATCGAGACCGGTCAAATAATCCGGATGCAGTTGCTTCAGTGAAACCGGCCAGCGCTTTCCCCAGCCGAAATGCCCGGCCAGTATCCCAAGTACCAAAGCCGCCACCACCAAAGCCCAAGTCAGCAGCGATAGCTCGGTCATTCGCCGCCTTGAGGAGACCTAGTCGCGGATCGGCTGATCCGCACCGTCGTTGACCCGTTCGCGCAGGTCTTTGCCTGGCTTGAAATGCGGGACGTGTTTGCCGGCAAGCGCGACCGCCTCTCCGGTCTTGGGGTTGCGTCCCTGACGCGGCGGCCGGAAATGCAGGGAAAAGCTCCCGAAACCACGGATCTCGATCCGCTCTCCGGTCGCCAGCGCGTCGCTCATGATTTCCAGCAGCTGTTTCACGGCGAGTTCGACATCCTTCGCCGGTAAATGCTTCTGTTTCGCCGAAATGATCTCAATGAGTTCCGATTTCGTCATTATCGATCCGTGGGCATCACTAGACATACTTTAAGAGGGCAAGCGCGGCGGTTCAATCGCCGCGCTTAAGCCTTGGTCCCTCAATCCTGGCCGGAGATTTGCTCTTTGAGGAGATCTCC
>JANYIY010000463.1 GCA_025358615.1 Gammaproteobacteria bacterium
TTCGCGACATGTTCGAGCAGGCGAAGAAGAACGCGCCTTGCATCGTATTCATCGATGAGATCGATGCCGTCGGCCGCCATCGCGGCGCCGGCCTCGGCGGCGGCCACGACGAACGTGAGCAGACCCTGAATCAATTGTTGGTCGAGATGGACGGTTTCGAGGGCAATGAGGGCATCATCGTCATCGCAGCCACCAACCGGCCCGATGTGCTGGATCCGGCCCTGCTTCGTCCGGGCCGCTTCGACCGCCAGGTGGTGGTGCCGCTGCCGGATGTGCGCGGACGCGAGCAGATTCTCAAAGTGCATATGCGCAAGGTGCCGCTCAGCGACAACGTCAAGCCGTCGGTCATCGCGCGCGGCACGCCGGGGTTCTCCGGAGCCGATCTTGCGAACTTGGTCAACGAAGCAGCCTTGTTCGCCGCGCGCGGTAACAAGCGCTCGGTCACCATGGAAGAATTCGAAAAAGCCAAGGACAAGATCATGATGGGCGCTGAGCGCCGCTCCATGGTCATGACCGAGGAAGAGAAGCGCAACACCGCGTACCACGAGTCCGGACATGCCATCGTCGGCCTCAGTGTTCCCGAGCATGACCCGGTGTACAAAGTGACCATCATTCCGCGCGGCCGCGCCTTGGGCGTCACGATGTTCCTACCGGAAGCGGATCGTTACAGCACCAGTAAGCGGCAGCTCGAGAGCCGCATCGCGACGTTGTTCGGCGGCCGAGTCGCCGAGGAGTTGGTGTTCGGCGCCGACGCTGTGACCACCGGAGCGTCCAATGACATCGAACGTGCGACTGAACTGGCGCGCAACATGGTGACCCGCTGGGGCTTGTCGGACCGCTTAGGCCCGCAGACGTACAGCGAGGAGTCCGGGGAAGTGTTCTGGGGTCGCAGCGTCACCCAGCCCAAGCAGGTGTCGGATGTCACCGCGCATGTGATCGACGAGGAAGTGCGCCGGGTGATCGACAGCAATTACCAGCGTGCCTATAAGATCCTGCAGAGCAAAATGGACAAGTTGCAGGCCATGTCGGAAGCGCTGATCAAGTACGAGACCATCGACGAGGAACAGATCAAGGACATCATGGAGGGCCGCGTGCCGCGGCCGCCGCGCGATTGGGACGACACACCCACGCCGACTCCGCGAGGCCCGACGACGGAAAAGCCGGCGCCGCCATTGGTGAACCCGGCGGGTCAGCACTAGGCGCAGATTTGCACGATTGATCGGTGAGGCGGCCGGTTCGGGATGGCATCGCAGCATCGCTGCGAGCCAGGGTTTATCCCTGGCGAACCCGTTCGGCACCTGAACGCATGCCGTCGTACACAACAACTACAAAGCGTAGCCTCAGCAACCTCCCATGAAATGGCGCTGCCGACATAAAGTAATCGATCTCTCGCGCCCGGTGGTCATGGGGATCTTGAATGTGACACCGGACTCCTTCTCGGACGGCGACCGCTATGCCGGCGTCGCGACCGCGCTCGAGCGCGCCCGGCAAATGCAAGAAGAGGGAGCGGTAATCATAGACGTCGGCGGGGAGTCGACCCGCCCCGGTGCCGAGGGGGTGGATGAAGCCGTGGAAATTGCGCGAGTGGTACCCGTCATCGAAGGCATCGCCGCCGCTTCCGAAATTGCCATCTCCATCGATACCAGCAAGCCCAAGGTGATGGCGGCGGCCGTGGCGGCGGGGGCTTGCATCGTCAACGATGTGAATGCCTTGCGCGCGCCGGTGGCCCGCTCTTGGGCGGCCGTATCGGAGGTCGGTGTGTGTCTGATGCACATGCAGGGCGAGCCGCGTACGATGCAGCACAATCCGCATTACGACGACGTGGTGCGCGAGGTGTGCGAGTTTCTGATGCGCGAGCGGGATGCCTGTATTCAAGCCGGTATCGCTCGCGAGGCGATTGCGCTCGATCCGGGACTGGGTTTCGGCAAGACTCTGGCGCACAACTTGACGCTGCTGAAGGGACTGGCGCGCATTGCGGCGCTGGGCGCGCCCGTGACTGTCGGGGTATCGCGCAAGAATTTTATCGGCAAGGTGTTGGGAAAAACCGTCCATGAGCGGCTTTACGGCGGGTTGGGATTGGCGGCGCTGGCCGTGGCGAATGGTGCGCGAATCGTACGCACTCACGATGTTGCCGCGACCAAGGACGCGATCGGCATGGTGAGCGCCGTGCTGCAAGGAATAGAGAATTGAATAAATATTTCGGTACCGATGGCGTGCGCGGCCGGGTCGGCGAGGCGCCGATGACCGTGGATTTTGCGCTGCGGCTGGCCAGCGCCGCTGCGCGGGTGCTGGCGCCGGGAGGTGGCCGCGCGCTCATCGGCAAGGACACACGCGTGTCCGGATACATGTTCGAGTCCGTCTTGGAGGCGGGTTTCGTTGCCGCCGGGGTCGATGTCATGTTGATCGGGCCGCTGCCGACGCCGGGCATCGCGTACATGACGCAGAAGCTTGGCTGCAGCTTCGGGGTGGTCATCAGTGCCTCCCACAATTCCTATCAGGACAACGGCATCAAATTCTTCGATGCCTCGGGCAGCAAGCTCTCGGATGAGGCGGAAAACGAGATCGCATGTCTGCTGGACCTGCCGGTGGTGACACAGCAGTCGCAGCACCTAGGGAAGGCCATACGCATCGACCGCAGCCGTACTCAGTACCAGGAGTTTTGCGCCTCGACCATTCCGACCGGCATGAATTTGCAGGGCTTCAAAATTGTCATCGATTGCGCCAATGGCGCAGGCTACAAGGTGGCGCCGCGAGTGCTTGCCGACTTGGGGGCGGAAATCGTGCCCATCGGCTGCTCGCCGAACGGCCGCAACATCAACGATGGCTGCGGATCGACGGCGCCGGAATTGCTGCAGCTGACGGTTCCCGGAGTTCGGGCGCAGCTTGGAATGGCGCTCGATGGGGATGGTGACCGCGTGGTGATGGTGGATGAGCTTGGACGCTGCGTCGACGGCGACCAATTGCTGTACATACTGGCGAAGAATGCGCACGATCGCGGCGAACTGAAGGGCCCGGTGGTCGGGACCGTCATGAGCAATTTAGGTCTGGAGCATGCACTGGCCGAAATCGGCATCGAGTTTCGGCGCGCGCAGGTCGGCGACCGCCACGTGCTCGCCCTGCTCAATGAGGCCGGCGGCACCCTCGGCGGCGAAACATCCGGTCATATACTGTGCTTGGACAAGACCACTACCGGCGACGGCGTGATCAGTGCCCTGCAGGTGCTCGCTGTCATGAAGCAGACCGGCGCCGGCTTGGCCGAACTTGCCGCCGGCATGCGCAAGTATCCGCAGGTGCTGCTCAACGTGCGCGTGGCCAAGCGTTTCGACCCGCTGCAGACGCCGAGCGTGGTCAAGGTTGCGCAGGAAGTGGAACGCCGCTTCAACGGCCGCGGTCGCATCGTGCTGCGGGCCTCGGGCACCGAACCCGTGATTCGGGTGATGGTAGAGGGTCACGACGCGGGTCTGGTCAAGCAGGGCGCGCGGGAAATTGCGGTGGTGGTCGAGGCTGCGGCGATGCAGGTCAAGGAACCGACCGCCTAAGTCGGCGCGGGGCTTGCAGTTAGCCGACCGCGCGGCTAATCTTCGCGGCTTTTCCCGCAGGGCAAAAGCCCGAAGTAGGAGTTCTTGGCCTATGCGTCGTCCGATGGTCGCGGGTAATTGGAAAATGCACGGCTCACGGGCCGCCAACCAAGCATTGCTCGGCGAATTGGAGATGAGCCTCAAACCTGAGTGGCCCGTCGACATCGTCGTCTTTCCGCCGTATGTGTACTTGGCCGATGCGGCGCGCATGCTGGAGGGCGGGCGCATAGCCGTCGGCGCGCAGGATGTTTGCGCGGAATCGGGCGGTGCGTTTACCGGCCAGGTATGCGCCTCCATGCTCAAGGATGTGGGCTGCAGCCATGTCATCGTCGGGCACTCGGAGCGGCGCCGTTGGTATCACGAGGACGACGCGCTGGTGGCGCGCAAATTTGCGGTGGTTTTGGAGGCCGGCCTGACGCCCGTGCTGTGCCTCGGGGAGACCTTGGAGGAGCGCGAAGCGAGGCACACCGAGGCGGTCATCGCGCGGCAGCTCGATGCCGTAATCGCCATGCACGGAATCGGCGGATTTGCGCTGGGTGTGCTTGCCTATGAGCCAGTGTGGGCCATCGGAACCGGCCGTACAGCCTCGCCGGGGCAGGCGCAGGAGGTACACGCCTTCCTGCGCAATCGCATTCATGCGCAAGATGCTAAGATAGCGCGTCATTTGCGGATCCTTTACGGCGGCAGCGTCAAGGCCGGCAATGCCGCGGAGCTGTTCTCGATGCCCGACGTGGATGGTGGATTGGTAGGTGGCGCCTCCTTGAGCGCTGATGAGTTTCAGCAGATTTGTGCGGCTGCAGCCCTACGGGACTCCGTTCGCCATTGAGAGATTTCTTATGTTGCGTGGAATTATTTTGGGTGTGCACGTGCTGCTGGCGCTGCTGATCATCGGACTCGTGCTCCTGCAGCGCGGCAAGGGCGCGGAGGCCGGGGCGGGATTCGGATCCGGCGCATCGGGCACGGTGTTCGGCGCGCGCGGCACCAGCACACTGTTCTCGAAATTGACGGCGGTGTTCGCGGCCATGTTCTTTGCCACCAGTTTGACGCTGGCCTATTTGGGCGCGCGCCCGAGTGCCGAACCGGCCAGTGTGCTGGAGCGCGCGGCGCAAGCGGCGACTGCCACGCCGCAGGCGCCTGCGACACCTGCACCTGCGACACCTGCGCCGACGACGACGCCGGCTCCGACGGGCACTACGCCTCCGAAGTGATTATTTCTGTCTTTTCTTACCGGCGCGCAGCGCCGCCTGTTCTTCGGGGTTCGCGCAGCGAACCCCGTATCGAGTTGAGTGAAGCTCATGGGAAGCCGACGTGGCGAAATTGGTAGACGCGCTAGTTTGAGGGGCTAGTGGGG
>JANYIY010000482.1 GCA_025358615.1 Gammaproteobacteria bacterium
CGCCGTGGGCGGGGTGACGCCGCAGGCGCTGAACTACATCACCGCCGGAGGCGGTCAGGACGGGCACGCGTACCAATACGTCCTCGACGGCAAAGTGGTTGGCGATCTCGGCAAGTACGGCGTCAAGAGTCCCTATGGCGAAGATGCATTGAGTCTTGCCGCCGGCGTGGCCTACCGCGCGCAGACGATCAACAATCAGCCCGATGCGGCGTATCTGTCGGGCGACTTGCTCGCCACCGGTGGCGCCCGTTCGACGCTAAGTACCTACCGAGTCGCCGAGGCATTCGCGGAGCTGCGCATTCCATTGCTCCAAGATCGCCCGTTCGCGAAGGACCTCACTCTGGATATCAGCGACCGCTTCGCGCAGTACTCGCCTCAGGGTTCCGCCAACGCGCACAACATCGGTGTGGAGTGGGCGCCCGCGGATTTCGTGCGGTTTCGCAGCACCTTGAGCCGCGCGATTCGGGCGCCTAATGGCCACGAATTGTTCCTCAGCGAGTCCCTGCAGCAGACCGGAATCGCCGACCGTTGCGCCAACGATCCGGTCACCGGCGTCCCCAGCGCATCGGCGGCGCAGTGCGCGCACAGCGGCGTGACGGCGGCCCAATACGGCAATATCCCTCCTGCGGCAGGTTTAAACGTATTGACCGGCGGCAATCCGAACCTCAAACCTGCAATCGCCGATACGGTGACGGCGGGATTGGTGCTGACGCCGGTCGAGCTGTCCCGCACTCTGTATTTCAGCGTTGACTATTGGCGGATCAAAGTGAACAAATATATCGGGTCGCTGTCGCCCGGCGACTCGCTCAATAACTGCCTCAATTTGGGGGATCCGGTCTACTGCGACCTGCTGCACCGCGATGCGAACGGCTCGCTGTCCATCGGCAACGGAGCCGCCGCCGGCCGCGTCATCGGCACCGGCTTGAACACGGGATCTTACGAGGTCAGCGGCATCGACTTCGACGGCCGCTACGTGCTCGATACCGCACTGCTGCATCTGCGGAACGCCGGAAGGATTTCCTTCCAGTTCTACGGCAGCGTCGCGGTCGACAACGTCCTCCAGGTGGTGCCGGGACTGGCGGCATTCGATTGCACGGGCTACTACGGGCCGACCTGCACCGGCGAAGGCCCGACATCGCCGGTCCCGAAATGGCGCCACAAGCTGCGCACCACGTGGGACTTGCCGGGCGTGTTCGAGTTGTCGCTGAATTGGCGCCACATCGGCGCCATTGCGTCGGAATTCACCAGCAGCAGTGAGCATCTGCAGACCAGCCCGCCGTTCGCGGTCGATTCGCACGTGCCGTCCTACGACTACTTCGACCTCGATGTGGATTTTGATTTGAACGAGCACATCAATCTGCGTGCCGGAGTCAACAATTTGCTGAATAAACAGCCGCCGCTCGTCGGCTTCACCTCAAACCCGCTGCTGGTCAACGGCAACATGCTGGCATCCACATACGATACGTATGGGCGTTACCTGTTCGTCGGGTTCAGCGCCAAGTATTGACGATCAGGCGGGCCCTCGGTCATTCGCAATATGGAAGGTTTCATCATGTCAAAAGTAAATACATGCTTATCTGTGGCGGCGGCAACGGCCGCGGGGCTGCTGCTCACAGCCGGCGTTCGCGCCGCCGAGACAGTGTCTGCGGACATCCGCCGTGTCGATACCCTCCACGTGCCGGGAGCGCCGCTCGCGAGCTTCGACATCGGCGTCGTCAATGATCAGGGCGTCTACGCGCTGGCGGACCGCTCAAACGCGGGCGTCGATCTCATCGAAGCCGCCACCGGAAAATTCCTGGGTCGTGTCACGGGTTTCAAAGGATTCAATCACGCCACGGGATCCGGCTTCTCCGGCCCCGACGGCATCGTCGCAGTGGGTTGCTCCGAGCTCTGGGTGGGCGACGGCGACAGCACCGTCAAGATTGTAGACATCAAATCGCAATCGGTCGTCGGCACCGTGTCGACGGGCGGCAAGAAGCGTGTCGACGAGATGGCCTATGATCCGCGCGACCAGCTGGTCGTCGTCGTCAACAACGCCGACGAGCCCCCGTTCGTCACTTTCATCTCGGCGCAGTCCCGCAGCGTTGTGGGCAAGATCGTGCTGGACCATGCCAGCGACGGCGCCGAGCAGCCCGCATGGGATCCCGACAGCGGGCGGATCTATCTGACGATTCCGGTCATCGACAAGGTGGAAGCCAATGGAGCGGTCGCCGTGATCGATCCGGGCACGCGCAAGCTAGAGAAAATGATGCCGGTGGACAAATGCATGCCCGCGGGTCTCGTCGTCGGGCCTCATGGCCAACTGCTCGTCGCCTGCAGCGACGACGCAGTGGCGGCGGGATTTCCTGCAAAGTCGCTGATCATGGACGCCGCCTCCGGCAAGATCCTCGCGACCATCGATCGTGTCGGGGGAACGGACGAGGCTTGGTACGATGCCAAATCGGCGCACTACTACCTGGCCGCCGCCGGCAACACCGGCGGGCCGGTACTTGGCATCATCGACGCGGCGACTCATCATTGGGTCGGCAACTTGCCCAGCGGTCCGCGCGCGCACTCCGTCGCGGCAGATCCGAAGACGGGACGGGTATTTGTGCCGATCGAAGCACGCAAGGACGGCGGCAACTGTAGTACCGGCTGTATTGCGGTCTATGCAAAGTAAGAATCGCACGCCGGCTCTTCAAGTGCGGATCGGCGACTGTGATCCCTCCCCGGCGAGCGGCAGCACATAATGGCGCTTGCCGGTGGCGGCGAATATGGCGTTGGCCACCGCGGCTCCCAAAGGCGCAACCCCGGGCTCGCCCACGCCGGTGGGCGGCTCCGTCGATGGCAGAATGTGCACTTCCACCTTCGGCATTTCGTTCATGCGCAGCACGCGGTAGCTGTTGAAATTATCCTGCTCGATCCGGCCTTCCTTCAAAGTGATGGCGCCGTAGAGGGCCGCGCCGAGTCCAAAGCCGATGCCGCCCTCCATCTGCGCCGCAATGATGTCGGGATTGATCGGCGTGCCGCAATCGACCGCGCAGACCACCCGGTCGACTTTGACTTGGCCGTCCTTGTCGACGCTGACTTCCGCGACTTGGGCGACGAAGGTCTTGAATGCTTCAGCCACTGCAATGCCGCGGCCCTTGCCCGGCGGTAGCGGCGTGCCCCAGCCGGCCTTGTCGGCCGCGAGTTCGAGCACCGCCTTCATGCGCGGTTGGTGCTCGAGGAGCTTGCGCCGGAATGCGAAGCCGTCCTGGCCTGCCGCATGCGCTACTTCGTCGATGAAGGCCTCGACGGCGTAGGTGGTGTGCGAACTGCCGACCACGCGCCACCACAACACCGGCACGCCGGTCGTGGTGGTCGAGAGATCGACTGCGATGTTGGGTATGGCATAGGCGATGGTGGCAGCGCCTTCTACGGAGGTGGGGTCGACACCGTCCTTGATCATCCCGGCAAATATTCCGCCGGCCATGATGGACTGACCGACGATGACGTGACGCCAGCCGGTGAGCTGACCTTTGTCGTCCAGGCCCGCTTCCAACTTATGGAAGTACATGGGCCGGTACAAGCCACCGCGGATGTCGTCCTCGCGCGTCCATTGCAACTTGATCGGCGTACCGTCCGCACCATACGCCTTGGCAATCGATACGGCCTCGACGATGTAGTCGGAACCCAAGTTGGCGCGCCGGCCGAAGCTGCCGCCGGCATACAGAGTGTGGATGCTCACCTGCTGCGGATCCAATCCTGCCGTGTGTGCGGCGTTGGCCTGGTCGATGGTCTGGAATTGATCTCCCGCCCAGATTTCGCAGCTGTTGGTGGTGAGCTTCACCACCGCATCGAGCGGCTCCATGGGCGCGTGCGCCAAGTAGGGGAACTCATAGGTGGCGGAGACCTTGTGCGCGGCGTTCTTGATGGCCTGCGCCGCATCGCCATGCTTGCGTGCGGAAGCGGCGGGCTGGTCGGCAAGGCGCCGATATTCTTCCAACAGTTGCGCGCTGCTGCGTTTCTCGGCTTTGGAGTCATCCCATTGAACGATGAGGGCGTCGCGGCCCTGCTTGGCCGCCCAGAAACTCTTCGCAACGACGGCGATGCCGCCCGAAACTTGAACTACTTTGACCACGCCCGGCACGGCGGCGGCCGGCGCTGCGTCGAAGGTTTTTACCGTGGCCCCGAATAGAGGCGGGCGCTGCAACAGCGCGATCAGCATGCCGGGCAGGGCAACATCGATGGTGAATTGCGCGCTGCCGTCGGACTTCGCCGCCGCGTCGACGCGCGGTGCGTGGTGGCCGATCAGTTTGAAATCCTTCGGGTCCTTGAGCTGCACGGTGTCAGGCAGCGGCATGGCCGCCGCGGTTTTGACCAGCGCGCCGAAAGTGGCCTGGCGCTTGCTCGCAGCGTGAAACACGACTCCTTTCTCGACTGTCAGCTCGGCGGCGGGAACTTTCCATTCCTTGGCGGCCGCGGCGAGCAGCATGGCGCGCGCCTTGGCGCCGGCCTCGCGAAGCTGAGTCCAGGAATTGGCCATGGCTGAACTGCCGCCCGTTCCCTGAATCGTACCGAAGGCGAGATTGGCGTAGCGCTTCACATCCGCCGGCGCGCTTTCGACGCGGACCAGGGTCCAATCGGCGTCGAGCTCTTCGGCCACAATGGTGGCGATACCCGTATAAGCGCCTTGACCCATCTCGACATGCTTGGCGATCACGGTGACGCTATTGTCCGCACCGATGCGCAAGAAGGCATTGGGAGTAAATGTTGCAGCGGCGCCGGGAGCGACCGCAGCTGCCAGCGCACGGCGAGTGGAGCCCGCCCATTCGAAGCCGATGGTGAGTGCGAGGGCGCTGACGGTACCCGCACTCTTGAGGAATTCGCGGCGCGTCGGCAATGCGGTGAGAGTGTTGGCAGTCATGGCTTATACCTTGATGGAAGCGGCAGCCGCGTGGATGGCGGCGCGAATGCGGCTGTAGGTGGCGCAGCGGCAGATATTGCCGCTCATGGC
>JANYIY010000036.1 GCA_025358615.1 Gammaproteobacteria bacterium
CCGATGACATGCGCGAAGCGGCGAGCCGCGTTCTGATGGAAGCGCTGTGGCAGGCGGGCGCGAAGGTGCGGGCCTATGATCCGGTGGCCATGCCTGAGTGCCTGAGGATTTATGGCAAGCGCGACGATCTCTACCTGTGCAAGACCAGTCCTGAGGCGCTCGAGGGGGCGGATGCGCTGGCCATCGTCACCGAGTGGCGGGAATTCCGCAGTCCGGATTTCGATTTCATCAAAAACACCTTGCGCACGCCGGCCATATTCGACGGGCGCAATCTCTATGACCCGGCGCAAATGGCTCAAGCCGGCTTCAGCTATTATGCCATCGGGCGTGGCAAACGATCTTCAAGCGAGTGACCTGTGACCGTACTGATCCCAGTAATCTTATCCGGCGGCGCCGGCACCCGGCTCTGGCCGCTGTCCCGGGAAATGTACCCGAAGCAACTGCTGGCGCTCACCGGCAAGCGCACCATGCTGCAGGATACGGTCACGCGCCTGGCGGGCGTTGCCGACGCTCAATCACCCATTGTGGTGTGCAACGAGGCGCATCGCTTCACCGTGGCCGAACAGATCCGGGCTTTGGGACTGAAGGCATCGGCGATTTTGCTCGAACCCGTGGGTCGCAATACCGCGCCCGCGGTGGCGCTGGCAGCACTTCGGGCACAGCAGATCGATCCTGAGGCCATCATGGTGGTGGCGCCCGCGGATCATGTGATTCGTGACGCCCGCGGCTTTCAAGCGGCGGCCAATGTGGCGGCGGGATTGGCCGAGGCCGGCAAACTCGTCACCTTCGGCATCGTGGCGCATGCACCGGAAACCGGCTATGGCTACATCCGCCGTGGCGACGGCAACGGTCCTGCGTACCCGGTGGCCCAGTTCATCGAAAAGCCGCCGCTCGAAGTCGCGACGCAGTTCGTGGCCTCGGGGGATTACTTCTGGAATAGCGGCATGTTCGTGTTCAAGGCCGCCCGTTATCTCGCCGAACTCGCGGCGTTTGCGCCGGATATTCTCCAGGCATCCCGCGCGGCCTTTGCGGCCGCCAAGACCGATTTGGACTTCGTGCGTATCGACCAGGCGGAATTCGAGAAATGCCGCAGCGAATCCATCGACTATGCGGTGATGGAGAAGACCCGCGACGCCGTGGTGCTGCCCTTGGACGCGGGCTGGAGCGATGTCGGCTCCTGGTCCTCGCTGTTCGATGCGCTGCCGGCCGACGAAGAGGGTAACGTTCTGCAAGGCGATGTCATGGTGTACGACACCCACGACTGCTACGTGCACTCAACCAGCCGCCTGGTCACCGCGGTGGGCATGGACGATCACATCATCGTCGAGACCAAGGATGCCATTTTGGTGGCGCCGAAGGAGCGCGTGCAGGACGTGAAGGAACTGGTCGCCATGATCAAGAAGTCCGGCCGCACCGAGTCGGCCTTGCATCGCGAAGTCTTCCGGCCCTGGGGCAGCTACGACAGCATCGACAACGGCGAGCGCTTTCAAGTGAAGCGCCTGTCGGTCAAGCCGGGCGGGGTGCTGTCGCTGCAAATGCACCACCACCGTGCCGAGCACTGGATCGTGGTGCAGGGCACGGCGCGCATCACCTGCAACGACAAGACTTTCCTGTTGTCGGAGAACGAATCGACCTACATTCCCATCGGCGCCACGCATCGCATCGAGAATCCGGGCAAGATGCCCCTGCACATCGTCGAGGTGCAGTCGGGTTCTTATCTGGGTGAAGACGACATCGTGCGCTTCGAAGACAATTATGGCCGGCAAGGGACCAGTACTTGAAATCGATCAGCTGTTTTAAGGCGTACGATTTACGCGGCCGGATTCCCGTTGAGCTGAATGACGATGTGGCCTACCGCGTGGCCCGCGGTTACGCGCAGTTCCTCAATCCCCAACGCATCGTCGTCGGGCGCGACATTCGCTTGTCGAGCGCCGCTCTCACCGATGCCGTCTGCCGCGGCCTCACCGACAGCGGCGTCGATGTGTACGACATCGGCGTCTGCGGCACCGAAGGCGTTTATTTCGCGACTTTCGATGATAAGGCGGCGGATGGCGGCATCATGATCACGGCCAGCCACAACCCGCCGGATTACAACGGCATGAAATTCGTGCGCGAGCAGTCCAAGCCCATCAGCGGCGACAATGGTCTTAAGACCATTCAGGAATTTGCAGAACGCGGCGAGTTTCCAGCAGCGTCGCGCCGCGGCACCCGCCGGCTGGTGGATACCACGGACGCCTACGTGGCACACCTTCTGTCCTATGTCGATGCGCAGAAGCTCAAGCCGCTCAAGATCGTGGTCAATGCCGGCAATGGCGGCGCGGGCTTGGTCATCGACAAGCTGGAGCCGAAGCTGCCGTTCTCCTTCATCAAGGTGCACCACGAACCCGACGGTCATTTCCCCAATGGCATCCCGAATCCCATGCTGGAGGAGAATCGCGCGCCCACCATCGAGGCGATCCGGCGATCCGGCGCGGATTTCGGCATTGCCTGGGACGGTGACTTCGACCGCTGCTTCTTCTTCGATGAGAACGGCGCCTTCATCGAGGGTTACTACATCGTGGGGCTGCTGGCCTCCGTATTATTGCGCGGCCATCCAGGCGGCAAGGTGGTGCACGACCCGCGCCTGACTTGGAATACCATCGAGGTGGTCAAGGCCAGCGGCGGTGCGTCGGTGCTGTCAAAGTCCGGCCATGCTTTTATCAAGCAGCGCATGCGCGA
>JANYIY010000061.1 GCA_025358615.1 Gammaproteobacteria bacterium
TGGGCATGGGATTCGAAGCGGGTTTCACCATCGTGCTGCTGGCCATCATCTTGGACCGCATCAGCCGCCCGCAGGAAAGAGGGGCGTCGCGATGAACTCGGCCGTGGAATTCAAAGACGTCGATATCCTATTTGCAGGCGCCGGACGGGATGGACGCAAAGTGATGCGCGAAGCCCTCGCCGCGCTCGACGGCGGCGCAACGCGCAGCGACATTCAGAATAAGTATGGCGTCATCGTCGGAGTTGCCGGGGCCAGCTTAAGTGTGGCGCGCGGTGAAATTTCCGTGCTCATGGGCCTGTCCGGCTCCGGCAAGTCGACCTTGTTGCGGGCGGCCAATGGCTTGAACCCGGTGACGCGGGGGTCGGTGTTGGTACGCGACGGCGAATCGGCCATCGATGTCGCCACTTGCGACACCTTGCAAATGCGCCGCTTGCGCCGCGAACGTGTTGCCATGGTGTTCCAGCAATTTGGGCTTCTCCCTTGGCGCACGGTGCGCGAGAACGTGGGCTTCGGCTTGGAGCTGCGCGGCGAAGCGGCTGCACAGCGCAAGCTCATCGTCGATGAGAAATTGGCGCTGGTCGGTCTGTCGCAGTGGGCTGAACGCTATGTCAGCGAACTGTCCGGCGGCATGCAGCAGCGCGTCGGATTGGCGCGCGCCTTTGCGACGGACGCCGACATTCTGCTGATGGATGAGCCGTTTTCGGCCTTGGACCCGCTGATTCGCGGCAAGCTGCAGGATGAACTGCTGACGTTGCAGGCGCGGGTCAAGAAGACCATCCTGTTCGTCAGCCACGACTTGGACGAGGCCCTGCGGCTGGGAGATCGTATTTCGATCTTGCAGAACGGCCGGATCATCCAGACGGGTACGGCCGAGGACATCGTGTTGGCACCGGCAGACGAATACGTGGCGGAGTTCGTGCGCCATATGAATCCGCTGACGGTTCTGACCGGCAGCATGATCATGCAGCACCGTGCAACGCTGTCCAACGGCGGCGACGGTCATGTGTGGCTGGATGCCGGCCGGCGCTATCGACTGTCCTTGAATTCCTCCGATCAGGCCCTGGGCCTGCACCTGGATGGCGTTGCACATGCGTTCTGCCATATAACAGACGAGGCTGAGCTGGGTCACAGTCCGGGGCTTGCCGTGGCGCCGGCATCGCTGTCGCTGCAGTCCATCATTCAATTGCGTCAATCGACGGGGCACCCCGTGCTGCTCGCCGAACAGGGCAGAATTCTCGGCGTCTGCGGCGAAGCTGAAATCATCCGCGCCCTCGCCGGCGGACGGCATACGAGTGCTGCCCCACCCTAGCGCCGGAAAGTCCGGCCCGCCTCTATCGGAAATTCTGACTCAGATCGCGGCTGACGAATCGCGCCCGCGGGTCTCGGTCGGCGATCTGGCGACAGCCCTGCAGGATCGCGCCATCGGCGCATTGATCCTGGTATTCGCCCTGCCCAACACCATTCCCATGCCGCCGGGCGTGTCTTCGGTACTGGGCACACCGCTGTTGTTTCTGACGGCCCAATTGGCCTTGGGGCTGAATCCTTGGCTGCCCAAGTTCATCGCCGGTCGATCCATGGATCGCACGCACTTCGCCAGCGCGGTGCGGCACATCGTCCCATGGCTCGCCCGCGCCGAGCGCCTGCTGCGCCCCAGACTCGAGATCCTGGCGCGCGCGCCGTTCGAATACTTGATCGGCGCCATTTGCCTGCTGCTCTCGATAGTGTTGTTCCTGCCCATTCCCATGGGCAATATGCCCCCCGCCGTCGCCATTTGCCTGTTCGCGCTCGCCATACTCGAGCGCGACGGCCTGTGGGTACTCGGCGGTCTATGCGCGGCCGTTGCCTCCATCGGCATCGTCTGGGGCGTGCTGTTTGCGCTGCTCAAGAGTGCATTGGCGCTGATGGCACGGTTGCTGGGGTGAAGTGCCGCTTCATGGGCTGGCCGCACGCGACAGTTGCCTCGGCGGTATTTAAATATTATCATGAAGATAATAAAACCGAACCATGCTGGTCAGGCTTGTGGGGAATTCCATGAATCACGACGTCATTATCTCTTGCGCCGTCACCGGCGATGACACCAAGGTCACCAAGAGCCCGCACTGTGCCGTTACGCCGGCCGAAATCGCCGCCACCGCCATTGCAGCAGCCCGGGCCGGCGCGGCCATCGTCCACATCCACGTACGCGAGCCGGATACCGGCGCGTTCAGCATGGAAACCAAGCACTACCGCGAAGTCGTCAAGCGCATTCGCGAGAGCAAAGTCGACGTGATCGTCAACCTCACCTGCGGCATGGGCGGCTACATTGTGGTCGGCGACCACGGCTTGAAGGACACCCCGGGCCCCGGCAGCGATTTCGTCAGCCAGGAAGACCGGATGCGCCATGTCATCGATCTATGCCAGGAAGGCCTGTATCGGCCCGACATCGCCACCCTCGACTGCGGCAGCCTGAATTTCGGCGATGGCAATCGCGCCTATGTGTCCACTCCCAATTACCTGCGCCAAGGCGCCGCCATTTGCAAGGACCTCGGAGTCAAGCCGGAATTGGAGGTGTTCGACACCGGTAATCTGTGGTTCGTGCGTCAAATGGTCAAGGAAGGATTGCTCACCGCGCCCTCGCTCATCCAATTGTGCATGGGCATTCCGTATGGAGTGCCGGCCGACGTCGGTCACTTGTTGGCGATGGTCAATACCCTGCCCGAAAACTGCAATTGGGGCAGCTTCGCGATCAGCCGCATGCAGATGCCCTGGGTGGCGCAGTCGGTGCTGCTCGGCGGCAATGTGCGAGTCGGACTCGAGGATAATCTTTACTTGAGCAAGGGCGTGTATGCCAGCAACGCCCAATTGGTGGAAAAGGCCCGCGGCATCATCGAAGCCTTGGGAGCGCGGGTCCTGAACCCGGCGCAGGCTCGCGAGAAGCTGCAACTCCGTTGAACACCACCGCGATGACGGAGCTGCCGCCCTATCGCGCTAACATCGACCCGCAGTGGATCGATTTCAACGGGCATTTGCGCGACGCCTATTACGCCTTGGTGGCGAGCTACGCCATCGATGACCTGATGGATTTTTTGGGTCTGGATGCGGCCTACCGCGCGCGCACACAGTGCACTCTGTATACGCTCGAGCTGCACCTGCACTTTCTGCACGAGGTCAAGAGCAGCGACGATCTGCGCGTCGAATCTTCGATATTGGATTTCGACCGCAAGAGAATTCATGTCGGGTGCCGCTTCATGTGCTCGCGCGTCAGCGATCCGGTCGCGACCACCGACATGATGCTGCTGCACGTCCACCAAGGAGACAAACCCAGCTCCGCGCCGTTTCCTGACGAGGTGCAATTACAGCTCGAAGGGCTGCGGGCGCCGCCGGCGCTGCGCGAAGCCTTCGCGCCGAGTTCCCGCAAAATTGAATTGCAGCGCCGCTAACGACGCGCCCGATGGATATTCATCGACTCATCGCGCCGCGCAGCATCGCCTTGATCGGCGCCGGCGCCTGGACCGATGCGGTCGCCGCCGGCAATCAGTCCATAGGCTACTCTGGCGACTTGTGGCGGGTTCATCCGACCAGGCGCTCGACCGACACGATCACTTATTATCGATCAGTGGCCGACCTGCCGGGCGTTCCGGATGCGGTGTTCCTCGCGGTACCCAATAACGAAGCGCCCGGCGTCGCCGCAGCGATCGCCGCGCGCGGCGCCGGCGGCTTCGTGTGTTTCACCGCAGGCTTTTCGGAAACCGGTACCGCATCCGGCCATGAATTGACCCGTGCACTGTCAGCCGGCGCCGGCGATTTGCCTTTTTTTGGACCGAACTGCTACGGCTTCGTCAATTTCTTCGACCAAGTGGCGATGATGCCCGATCAGATCGTGGGCGCGACGGTGCAGCGCGGCGTCGCGCTCATCTGTCAGAGCGGCACCATTGCACTCACTCTCATGTTCAATCAGCGCTCGCTGCCCATCGGTTGCCTGTTTACCGTCGGCAATCAAACCTGCCTGGCGGTGGAAGATCTGATTGAAATTCTCTGTCAAGACCCGCGTGTGACGGCTTTCGGCTTGTACCTCGAGGGCATCAAGGACCCGGCACGATTTGCACACGCGGCGGAGCTCGCGCGCCAGGCGGGCAAGCCCATCGCCGTCATCAAGTCCGGGCGCACTGCCGCGGCGGCACGCACTGCGCACAGCCATACCGGAGCGCTGGCGGGTGCCGACGAGGTGTTCGAGGCTTTCTGCCGTCAGGCCGGCATCGCGCGCTGCGACACGCTGGGCACGCTGTGCGAGACCCTTAAGCTGTTTCACGCGGGCGGACCTCTCGGTGGCCGCAAGGTGCTGGTGATGGGCGCCTCGGGCGGCGACATGGCGATGACGGCCGACGTGTCGCGCGAATTGGCTCTCGACTTCGCTCCCCTGCCGCAAGCACGCGCCGCCGCTCTACGCGAAGTGCTCACCGACCGCGTGACCATTGCCAATCCTTTCGATATTCACACCTATCTGTGGTTCGATCCGCCGGCGTTAAAACGCGTGTTCATCGAAGTATTGCACTCCGGATACGATGCGGCCGGTTTCATGTTGGACAGTCCGCCGGAGGGCAAGGCCGATTCCGCCGCCTATGACGCCGTCATCGATGTGTTCATCGAAGCCGCGCGCGGTGCGCCGACACGCGCGGCGCTGATCGCCTCGCTGCCCGAGACCATCAGTGCAAGAATTCGGCAGCGTTGCCTGGACGCCGGCGTCATTCCGTTGCAGGGTCAACGCGAAGCGCTGGAAGCGCTGGCTCTGGCCGGAGGCGTCGGCAGCACCTGGACGAGCAATCAACGGGTGCAATTGCAACTGCCTCCGCCGCCGGCCGGGGACATGGGCGACGAGCGCATCCATGCCTTGGGCGAGCATGAAGGCAAGGCCGCTCTCGCTGCGTTCGGAGTGCGCATCCCCAAGGGAACTCTGGCGCCCGAGCGGGCGGCAGCGGCGGCGGCGATGTCCCTGGGATTTCCGGTGGTCATCAAGGCCGCGGGGGCGCATCTGGAGCACAAGACGGAAGTGGGGGGAGTGGCACTCAACATCCGCACCGAAGCCGATGCCCACGCTGCCGCCCTTAGGCTCGAGACGCTGTCGGACACGCTGTTGGTGGAAGAGATGCTCATCGACGGAGTCGCCGAGATTCTAGTCGGCATCATCGTCGATCCCCAGTTTGGCCAGGTGCTGGTCTTGGGCGCAGGTGGTGTGCTCACCGAATTACTTTCCGACAGCGTCAGTCTGCTGCCTCCCTGGACGCGAGCCTCGGTGGAATCCGCGCTGCAACGTCTCAGTGTCCGCAAACTACTTAACGGCTATCGCGGCAAGCCGGCTGCCGACGTAGACGCCCTGATAACTACTGTGCTCGCGGTGGCGCACTATGCGACCAGTCATTTGACGACATTGGTTGAACTCGACGTCAATCCCGTCATCGTCCGCCCCGCAGGGTTGGGCACGGTCGCGGTCGATACCATGATTCGCTTGCGTAAGGAGTAATGACATGTCAGATGGAGTCCGCACCGTCAAAGACGGCGCCATTCTTGAAATCACCATCGATAGGCCGAAAGCGAATGCCATCGACCTTGCGGCGAGCCGGCGCCTGAACCAAATCGTCACCTCGTTCCGTGACGATCCGGAGTTACGGATTGCCATCGTTACCGGCGCCGGCGACCGATTTTTCTCTCCCGGCTGGGACCTCAAGGCGGCCGCAGGCGGCGAGGAATCCGACTCCGATTGGGGGGTTGGCGGTTTTGCCGGATTCAATTACCCGCGCCATCTCAACAAGCCCATCATTGCAGCGGTGAACGGTATTGCTTGCGGCGGCGGTTTTGAAATCGTACTCGGCACCGACATTATCGTGATGGAAGAACACGCGAAGTTCGCCCTGCCGGAAATCAACGTGGGCGTACTGGCGGACGCCGGCACCGTCAAGCTGCGGCGACGAATTCCCTACCACGTCGCCGTGGAATTCCTGCTGACGGGCCGCTGGATGGACGCCGTCGAAGCCAAACATTGGGGCTTGGCCAACCACGTCGTCCCTAAGGGCGAGGGCCTCGCCAAAGCGCGGGAAATCGCACGCCAACTGGTTGCCGGTCCGCCCTTGCTGTTTCCCGCAATCAAACAGCTGCTGCGTCATACCGAGATGGTCCCCGAACACGAAGCCTTCGAGTTGCACGATGCCTTGGACGCGGTGCAACGGGTCATTCGCTCCGACGACCTCAAGGAAGGGACGCGCGCTTTCACTGAAAAGCGCGCGCCTCGCTGGACCGGCCGCTAGAGAGTCACAGTTACATCCATTTCGACGGGCGCACTACCACTTTGGTCACGGTGGTTCTCATCAGCCGCGTAACCCGGCTTGGCGCGGTGTATCCGACCACTTTCAGCGCCTGCCGCCATGCGGCCGCCTGAGGAGCGGGCGCCGGCGGATCGTAGGGGGCGGGCGGCGGCGTCTCTGGGCTTGAACGCGTTGGCAAGTTCTCTTCGCGCATAACTGACTCCCTCATTGGCTGCTGCTACTGAGGGAGAGTATGTGGCGTTGTACTCTGTCTTGCGGTCGGTGCGCCTCGACGCTTCGTGTAGGACTAATCACACCTCCCGCGTAGTCCGTCCTTTGCTATTACCCGAAACTACGGGCTGAACGCCGAATTTGGGCAGCAGAGCGTGCAATGCACTACAAAGCGAGGTAAGGCCAATTGCCGGTCGCGGAATTAGCCGCCCAGGGGCCTCAGTAGCCCGCGCGAAATGATGTGCCGCTGCACCTCGCTGGTGCCATCCCAAATGCGTTCGATGCGTGCATCGCGCCAAATACGTTCGAGCGGCAAGTCACTCATGAGTCCCATGCCGCCATGTATTTGCAGCGCCTCATCGGCCACCATGGCCAGCATTTCGCTGGCTTTGACTTTGGCAATCGCCATGTCCATGTCGGTATCGATCTTGCGATCGCGCTTCCAGGCGGCTTCCAGGGTCAACAATTCCGCAGCGCGCAGCTCCACGGCCATGTCGGCCAGCTTGAAGCTCACGCCCTGGAATTTGCCGATTTGCTGGCCGAATTGCACCCGATCCACCGCCCATTGCGTGGACAGTTCCAGCGCGCGTTCGGCCCGCCCTAAGCAGGTGGCGGCGACTTGCAAACGAGTGGACCCCAACCAGGTGTTGGCCACATCGAAGCCGCGATGCAACTCGCCCAGGATGGCCGACTTGGGCACGCGGCAATTGTTGAATTCCAGAATGCTGTTGGTATAGCCGCGATGCGACACGTTCTTATATCCCGGCCGCGTCTCGAAGCCCGGGTGCCCCATGTCGATCAGAAACGCGGTGATCTTCTTACGCACGCCATGCGCGCTGGTCTCTTCGCCGCTGGCGGCGAACAAGATGACGTAATCCGAGTGATCCGCGTGACTGATGAAATGTTTGGTCCCATTGATAACGAAGTCCCCGCCCGACTCCACCGCCGTGGTCTTCATGCCGCGCAGGTCCGAACCGGCGCCCGGCTCCGTCATGGCCAGGCATTCAATGCGATCGCCGCGCACGGTGGGCAGCAAGTACCTCTCGCGTTGCTCGCCTGCGCATGCCAGCAAGATATTCGAGGGTCGGCCGACGCAGTAATGCAGAGCGTAATTGGTGCGCCCCAGTTCCTTTTCATAAAGAACCCAGGTGACGGTGTCCAAGCCCGCCCCGCCCACGTCCACCGGCATGTTGGCGGCGTACAAACCGGCGTCGATCGCCTTTGCCTTCAACTCCCGATGTAGTTCCTCGCGCAGCACACCGGTCTCTTCGACCTCCTTTTCGTGCGGGTAAAGTTCATTGAGCACGAACTCCCGGGTGGTCTTGATGATCATCTGCTGTTCATCGTTGAGCGAAAAATCCATGTTCATTCCCCCTATTTCTTCGGCCCGGGAGCCTTCACTCGAGCCGCCGCGAGCGCTTGGCGCCCGCCCATTGGCGCAAAAGATCCAGCTGCAACCGCAGTTGTTCGACCTGCACGGCAGCCGGCCAGTCGCGCGGGCTGGTAACCGCACTCGCCGTCAATCCGTTCATGAATGTCACCACCGAACGCAGGACTTGGTCGCGCACCGGCTGCGGCCACGCCGGCCATTCCGCCCAGTACTCGGCGAAACACCGGGCGAACAGCCGCATGTACTCGCGATGCACCCATGCGTTCAGCCGCCTGAGCTTTTTATCCGCCGACACCTGTCCCCAGAAGGCCATCCAAAATGCGCACTCGGTGCAGCGCTGCGAGTCGATTGCGAGCGCTTCGGAAAGAACTTCCAGCAGATTCGCTTCATTCGTTTGGCGCTCGCGGGTCAACCGTTGCTCGATTCGCAGCAGCATCAGACGCAGGGCGGCGAGAATGATCTCCTGCTTCGACTCGTAGTAGTGTGCCACCATGCCGGTGGTGTAGCCCGCCGCGCGCGCGATCCGCGCCACGGTAGCCTGCTCGAATCCATAGTTCGCGACCACCTGGCACGCGACCTGAGCAATCTCGTCGCGCCGCTTTGCGTGATCGACGATCTTGGGCATGGCGCGGTCTAGCTTTTTCCAAGCCCGACTGCGCGGCCCGCTTCAGCGGGCCGTGACAGCGCCGCCTGCGCGCGCAGAATCTGTTCCACCTTGGCGCGCACCTTGGGGTCCGCGGCTGACGCCTTGGCGGCCGCGGTATCGACATGCAGATACATTTGGTCGGCTGTTGCGACCTGCTGGTCATCACGGCCGCGGAACATCCGCTGAAAAATGTGCAGGCGTTTGTCGTCGGCCTCGAGCAGCTGTGCCGTTACATACAGCGACTCGCCCATCTTGGCCTCACCGACGTGCCGGATGTGATTCTCGACGGTGTAGTACATGCGCCCGGTCGCGCGATACGCCTCGTCGACTCCGATTTGCCGAAACAGCGGCTCCATCGCATCGCCAAATACTTGGCCGTAGCGAAAGTCCGACATGTGACGGTTGTAGTCGACCCATTCCGGCCTGACGACTGCATCCAGCAAACGCATCGGCGCAGCCGATTCGACGGCCGGCAGCGCATGCCCGGCGGATGCATCCTTGAACAGCCGCTCCTCGAGCGAGCGCAAAGTGGCGCCGGCGCCGATATTGTATTGCCGCAGCACCTGCTGAATGGCAACCAGATAGTCATCCCGCAGCCGTTCCAGTTCGCGGATCGAGCGCCCCGCCGCCTGCGCTTGCGTGCCCTCCACCATCTTATCGATCAAAGATTCCGTGAGTTCGGGCGCTTCCAGCTTGGTCCACGGCCACTTCAGGCACGGCCCGAATTGCGCCAGCATGTGCCGCATGCCGCTCTCGCCACCCGCGAGGTGGTAGATCAGATTCGTGCCCATCGCAGCCCAGCGCAGTCCCGGACCGTAAATAATGGACTCATCGAGCTCCCCGGTAGTGGCGATGCCGTCATTGACCATGTGCAGAATCTCGCGCCACAACGCTTCCTGCAGCCGATCGGTGAGGTGTCCTGGAATCTCGCGCCGCACATGCAACGGGTGCATGCCGATGTAGGTGAAGAATTTCGCCGCCGCATCGATGGTGCTTTGCGAGGTCTTTTGACCGCCGACTAACTCCACCAAGGGCAGCAGGTACACGGGATTGAAGGGATGCGCAACGCAGAAGCGTTCCGGCGCCGCCATGTCGCGCTGCAAATCGGTGGGCGTGAGCCCCGAGGTGCTGGAGGCGATGATCACATCCGCCGCGGCGTGGCGGCTGACTTCGGCCAGCATGCGCTGCTTCAACGGCAGCTGTTCGGGAATGTTCTCTTGGATAAAATCGGCCCGTTGCGCCATCACCTTCAGATCGGTGGTAAAGGACAATGTGCCCTTGGGCGGCAACGGCGCGGAAGTCAGACGCTGTAGTGCCGGCTCGGCATTGGCGACGGCGCCGCGTATCCATTCTTCCATTTCCGGCTTGACGTCCGCAGCAATGACGTCGATCCCGAAATGCAGCGCCCGCGCAGCCCAGCCGCCACCGATAACGCCCGTGCCCAGAAGTCCGAGTGTCGTCACTTTCCGCATGCTTGCCATCCTCGCGAACGCCGGTCTTTGTAATATCTTGAGTATAATATAAAAACTACGACAGTGGCAGACCCCCCACGGAGCTGTCAGAATCTTGCGCTCACTCACACAGAGGTATGACAAAATGCACAAGATCGCCTATCGGCGCGGCCTGATACTGTCGTTGGGATTCGCGGCAGCAGCGGCAAGCTCAATGGCGCTGGGCGCCGCAGACGTGGTGCGCACTGCGCTACCCGACGGCAATCCATTCCCGATTTCCGCCGCGGTCAGCGTGCGCGCCGGCGTGGATACGGTTTACCTCAGCGGCGCACTGCCGGCTGCGATCAACAAGGACGCACCGAAAGGGACACCTGCGGAGTACGGCGACATGACAGCCCAGACTGTCAGTGTGTTGACCCAGATCAAAGCGACGCTTGCCAAGCTGAGCCTCGGCATGGGCGACGTGGTCAAGATGACGGTGTTCCTGGCGGCCGATCCCGCCAACGACAACAAACTCAATTTCTCAGGCTTGATGGCCGGCTATAGCCAGTTCTTCGGCACGGCGGATCAGCCGAACAAACCCGCGCGCAGTGCCGTGCAAGTGGCTGCGTTGGTCGCACCGGGCGCTCTGCTGGAGGTCGAAGTCATCGCCGCACGACCGCGATCGGCCGGGCCGCGATCGGCCGGGCCGCGATCGGCCAAGGTGCATTCAGCCAAGACGCACTGAGCGGCGCCCGACGCGCGGCAATGTCTGCGCGACGCGGGTTACTGTTGCGCTGCGCCCAACACTCCCGTGATGGGCAGCGCCGCCTTGGGGACGTCATGGTGGTAATCCTTGCCGACAAACGCCGCGACAGTGGCGGCGATTTGCGCCTGGGTCACCGCGGCGATGTGCGCACGTTCGCCGAGCGGCGCAGTATCGGGTCCCATGACGGCGATCCAGATATTCTCCGAACCCTTTTCCTCGACGCCGTGCTCCTTCCATTCGGTAAGGCCGCTGCCCCGCCCATGATCGGCGGTGATGATGAAGGTTGTCGTGCCCCGGTATTCAGGCATGGCCTGCATGGTGTCCCATAACTGTTGCACGAAATGGTCCATGCGATGTGCGCTGTCGAGCACCAGATCGTAGCGGCCCTGATGCGCCCAATTATCGGTCTCGCCGTAGCCGACGAACAAGACTCGCGGATGCGCTGACTTGACGTAGTCCAGCAATGGAATCTGCAGAAAGGAATTCGAGACATCCTCTTCGTCGAAGCGAGTCGTGGTCGCGTATAGCTCGCGCAGCAACGTATCGCGGGGCGTCTCGTGCCGTTTCTTGGGTAGAGTCCATCCGGTCTGAATCACCAATCCGCTGCGGCTCTTGCGGAAGATATCCTGGTAAACATCCCAGGTGCCGTAGATGGCCACCTTGCCGCGGAATTCGTCGAACTTATTCAGCCATTCGAACACGCTGGCGTTCGGGTTCGGGCCGAACTCGTTCTTATCGATGGCATCGTTGGGATACCCCGTGGACATTTCGTTGTAGCCCGGATAGGAAAACGCCTTGCCATTGGTGACGTGCGCAACGCTGCCCTTTAACTGATTGCCGAAAATCTGGCCCTGTTTGGCCACCGTTCCCCACAGAAATGGAAACAACAGCGCGCGCCGTGCGTCGGCGTCCTCGCGCCAGTAGCGCTTGCGCAGTTCCGGTTCCGCCAGCCAGTTGCCGCCCGACTTCTCGTCGAGCAGCGTGGGGTCGGCCCCTGTGAATATCTCCTGCCAGCGCAGGCCGTCGCTGACGATTAGCACGATGTTTTGCGTCTTGCCGGCGAGCGCCGGCGCTGCGCCGAACAACAGCAGCGCGGCGGCCGCCAGCGCATGAAAGG
>JANYIY010000071.1 GCA_025358615.1 Gammaproteobacteria bacterium
CTCGCCACGGCCTGCAGCCGCTCGGTGTATTCGTCGCCTCCGTACGACGCCGCTGAACCCAGGTTGGCGGCATTGATGGCTGCCATGACTGCATCGCACGCGGGGGTCACGTTATCGCTCTTGAAATTTCGGCTCAATGGAAATCCTCATCAGGGGGGGGTGCGCTCAGCGCGATGATTGTAAGCGATTTGCCGCCCGGCCCTTAAGGCGTTCGACGCCACTCCTCTGCATCGAACTCGAAAGTCTCCTGCTCGCGCTGCCATGACTGCCGTTCGCCGCACGGTCAAAAACCAGGTGTGCTGCGCCAAAGGCTTCCGCTCCAGGCCGGCATGCGTGAACTGCGTCGAAGTCTTTGAATTCGCTTGTATCCAAGGCCGGATTCCGTCGCATAGCATTGGCCTCAAGGTAGATCCATGGTGTGCGATGGGTACCGTCTCGACACGACCGTCGAGGTGTTCGAGCAGTTACCCTGGAGTAGACGATGCCGAGCGGGAAGAACCCGTTGATGTTGATGATGGCCCTCTCTGTGCCAGGTGCGGCGCACGCCATTGGACTGGGCGACATTCATGTCGATTCCGCGCTCAACGAACACTTCGCCGCTGAGATCGATATCGTCGGTGCCACCGCGTTGGAACTCTCCAACCTGCGCGCCTCGCTCGCGAATCGCGAAACGTTCTTGCGCTATGGCGCCGATCGCCCGGCATTCCTCTCGTCGACGACTTTCAAGGTGGTTCAAGACAGTCACGGACGCCCAGTGCTCGCCATCCGTTCCAGCGAATCGTTCACGGAGCCTGTCGTCAATTTCTTGGTCGATCTTAATTGGCGTAATGGAGAACTCGTCCGTCAGTACACCGTGCTACTCGACCCCGCGGACTATGCTCATTCCCTGAAGGCCCAATCAGCCGCTGCAGTGGCCGCTGAAGTTCCGTCAGCCGTTGCCAACCCCACTGCGGTTGCCGCACCGGCGCCGGTTGCAGAAACCCCAGCAGCAGTCGCCGCAGCACCGGTGGTGTCCTCGGTGCCCACCCCAGTCGACGCTCCGGCGCAACACGCCCGCAAGATGACGCATATCAAAGTGGGCGCAAACGCCACACTGCACGGCATCGCCTGGCGCATCGGTGAGCGCAGCCCGTCCGACTTGCAAAGGATGATGATCGCGATCTTCCGTGCAAACCCGACTGCCTTCGACGGCAATATCAACCGCTTGCATGTTGGCGCGCTGCTCACGATTCCCGCGCACGCCGAGTTGGCGGCAATCTCCAAGGCCGAGGCCAGAAGCGAGTTTCGCGCGCAGATGGCGTCGTGGCGCAGCGGCGCACGGCTGGTCGCATCGAGTGCGCCACAGCTCGCGCCCGCCGCAGCATCGACCACGAGTCCCGCGACCGCAGCCCCGGCAGCCAACGTCCCCGACCAATCGACCCTGCAGCAAGCCGTAGCCGCCGGCGTTGCCGGCGCGTCGACCGAGGCGGCATCCGACAGCCCCGCGACCGAGGTACTCGATCGGCGAGTGAAATCGCTGCAACAGGAACTGAATGCATTGAACAAGGTGCTGCAAAGCACGGACGCCCAGCTGCAGAGCTTGCAAGAGCAGGCGGCGCGCGATGAGAAACCGGTGGTCGTCGAACAGCCGGCACGCGCAAAGAAGCTTAACGTAGCCGCAGCGCCGCTCGCAGCCGCAGCGCCGTTCGCAGCCGGTGCGCCGCTCTCAGCCGGTGCGCCAAACGCATCGATCAAGTCCGATTTTACGGCCCTGTCGATCGCCGGCGGCCTTGGCATATTGGGCACGGCGCTTACCGCCCTGTACTTCCGGATGCGCCGCCGCCCGCTACCCCCGCAGCACTCGAGCGCCGGCAGCATTGCCGCGGACGATAGCCACGCGATCGCCGGCTTCAGTACCGCCGAGGACCTCGCTGAAACCCAACCCAACGTCGAGCCTCTGCAACTGCAGGACTCAGCAGCCGCAACCACAGACGGCCCCGTGCAAGAGCCCACTCCGGCCCCTGAATCCGACGACACTCGACCTGATTTGCAGGCAATTCTGGAACCGCAGCGCGACGCGTCAACGCAACCCCTGATGCCCATCATTTCGACCGGCGAGCCGGTCGCACGCAGCAGCATTGCCGGCGCCTCCTTCTCCCGCGTCGCATCCCAGGATGTCACCGTGAATATGCAGGCCGATCGGGGCACTGTTCGCCTCGATACGACGCGCCTCGACTACAATCTGCTCGACCTCGACATGACCGCGCAACACGTGCACATGCCGAGCGAGCTCAACGAGCAGGTGGTGACGAAGGAACGGCGCACGAATCTCGCGGATGTGCTGAAAGTGGCAATCGAGCGCGAGCCCGACCGTCACGATCTGCGCCTCAAACTGTTGGAGCTCTACTACTCGGTCGCCTCCGCCAATCGCCAGGCGTTTCTCGAAGTGGTGCAGCAATTCGCGCGCGAGCGCCAGCATCTGCCGACCGACCAATGGGAGCGGATCGCGTCCATGGGCCGGCAGATCGCCGCGGAGAATCCCCTGTTCGTCGATGAATCGCTGCTCGATGCCGCCGACGCTGACTTGGCGGACTGCGCCTAAGGCTCAGAGTTCCCTAGGAAATTGACGCCGCCATGGCCGGCGCGGCACGAGTGCCGTTGAGCTTGATATTCAATCGCAGCTCGTTGGCTGAATCGGCATTGCGGATCGCCTCGTCATACGAAATGTCGCCGTCGTTGTAAAGCTCGAACAGCGACCAATCGAAGGTGCGCATACCCAGCTCGCGCGACTTCGCCATGATCGACTTGATCTCGTGAAACTCTCCCTTGAGAATTTTTTCGGCAATGATGGGCGTATTGATCAGGATCTCCATGGCGGCACGGCGGCCCTTACCGTCGACGGTGCGGATCAGGCGTTGCGAGACGATGGCGCGCAGATTGCTGGACAGATCCATGAGCAATTGCTTGCGCCGCGCTTCGGCAAAGAAATTGATGATGCGGTCGATGGTCTGATTGGCGCTGTTGGCATGCAGCGTGCCCATGCAAAGGTGTCCGGTCTCAGCGAACGCCACCGCATGTTCCATGGTCTCGGCATCGCGTATCTCGCCGATCAGAATTACATCCGGAGCCTGGCGCAGAGTATTCTTCAGCGCGTGATGCCATGAATGGGTGTCGATGCCCACTTCCCGGTGGGTGACCAAGGACTGGTGCGATTGATGAATGAATTCGACCGGATCCTCGACGGTGATGATGTGGCCGGGGGTGGAGCGGTTGCGGTGATCGATCATGGCGGCCAAAGTCGTGGATTTTCCCGAACCGGTGGCGCCCACCACCAGCACCAGACCGCGGTTGGTCATGACGATGTCCTTGAGGATTTCCGGCAACGCCAAGGTCGCGAAGCTGGGGATTTCCTTGGGAATGGTCCTGATCACCATGCCCACATGCTGCTGCTGGATGAAGACATTGACCCGGAAACGCGCTACCTCCGGAATCGAGATCGCGAAATTGCACTCGAATTCCTTGGCGAATTCGTCGCGCTGGCGCTGATTCATCAGTGCATTCGCCAGCTCGCGCGTGAATTCGCCGGACAGCTTCTGCGAGGTCATCGGGCGCATGGTGCCGTGAGTCTTCATGCTCGGCGGAAAGTCGTTGGCTAAGAAAAGATCGGACCCCTCTGCCTTGCTCATCGCGGTCAGCAGTTTGGTCATGTACGACCGCGCTTGTTCTTCTGTCATCGCACCGGAATATATAGATTGCGCCCGCCCCAATCCGCGATGCAATTAACAAGCGCGGTACTCGAGTTTCGCTGTATAAGGATTCGCCTTAGGATGGGTTGCGGGAAATTCGGAGTGACTATGTTGAACCGGTTGATCGGGATTGGGATTTTCATGTTAGGCGCCGCCTTCTCGGTGGTGGGCGCCTCGCTGCCGCCATCGCCTGCCAACTATGGAGTCGAACTCAAGAGGGCCTGGATACCGATGACGGATGGGGTCCGCCTTGCCGTCACTCTGTACATGCCCGTGGGTCTGAAATCCGCGGCACGGGTGCCCGCCCTGCTGGAGTACCTGCCGTATCGAAAGGACGACGATGAGGCCATCCGCGACTACGGTACGCATGCCTACTTTGCGCGGCGCGGCTATGTCGGTGCACGTGTCGATATTCGCGGCTTCGGCGCCAGCGAGGGCACGCCGCCCGATCGGGAATATTCGGCGCAGGAGCAGCAAGACGCGGAGCAGGTCATTGCCTGGCTGGCGAGTCAGTCGTGGTCGAACGGCAGCGTCGGGATGCTCGGGATTTCCTGGGGCGGTTTTAACTCGATCCAGATGGCCCTGCGTAAGCCGCCCGCGCTCAAGGCGATTCTCGCGGTGGCCGCCACTGAGGAGTTGTTCAAGGAGGACGTGCACTACGTGGACGGCGTGTTGCACGTCGACGAGTTCGAGCTCACCATGGACTTGGATCAGGGACGCACGGGGGCACCGGATTTCAGCCTGGACGAATCGGTGATCGGCCCGCGCATGAATTCTGAGCCCTGGTCGCTCACTTACATGAAGCAGCAGCGCGACGGCGCATTCTGGCGCGCGCCGCTACGGCCGATCCAGACCCTGCAAGTTCCCGCCTTTTTGATTGGCGGCATGCAGGACGGCTATCGCGACAGCATTCCGCGCATGCTGGAGCAGGTGAAATCACCCATCAAGGCCTGGATCGGCCCCTGGAACCACGGCTTCCCCAATGGCAGCGACTACGGCCCGCCGTTCGAATGGCGCGATCAGGCCGTGCGTTGGTTTGACTACTGGTTGAAGGGCCGCGACACCGGTGTCCTCAAGGATCCGCGAGTGGTCATCTATCAACAGCACTGGCATCCGCCCGAAGCGCAACCCCAGAACGTGCCCGGTGAATGGCGCGCGGAGTCCTGGCCGCCGGCCGGACTCGTGCCGATGCCGCTGTATCTTCAGCCGGATCATCGCCTCGCCGCGGATTACGCTCGCGCGGGCCGCGATCAGCTTCGCTACGTCCCGTCGGTAGGGGTCGAGGCCGGCTTCTGGTGGGGAGAGTTGCTGACGGACCAGCGGCCGGTAGACGCCTTCAGCCTCACTTATGACACTGAACCGCTGGCAGACGAAGTCGCGATTCTGGGTCTGCCTCGCGTCAACTTGCGGGTCGCCGCCGATGCGAAGCTGGCCGATTGGTTCGTGCGCCTATCCGATGTCGCGCCGGATGGGCGCGTGACCATGGTCACCGGTGCCGGCATCAACGGCGCGCAACGCGATTCCATGGCTGATCCCAAGGACCTGGTGCCGGGCAAACTCTATGACCTGTCCCTTAACTTGCACCTGGCGTCCTGGGTATTCCCGAAGGGTCACCGGATTCGCATCGCCGTTTCCAACGCCCTGTGGCCCATGAATTGGCCGACCCCGTATCCCATGACCACGTCGATCGTGCTGGGCGGCGATGCGGCATCGCGCATCGTCCTACCTCGGGTACCGCCGCACGGTCCCGCGGCGCCGAGATTCGCAGTCCCCGAGCCCATCGAGGCACCCGCCGGTATCACGGCCTTGGGCGGCGGCTCATGGCCGGGCGAGTGGACGGTGCTGCGTGATGAGGCCAGACAGCGCAACACGGTGATCTGGAAGGGCCAGACTGCCACTTCATATCCTTGGGGAAGATTCGAACACACCGAACAGCTCACCTATGACGTCGACGACGCCCACCCGGAGCTCGCGCGCGTGCGGGGAGATTCCGAATACATCCAGGCGGTGAAAGACCATGTGCTCACCTGGCGCGGCCGGCTCGATGTCTCGAGCAACGCCCAAACATTCTTTTATAAGTACACCCGCACCCTGCTGCGCGATGGCGCAATCATTCGCACCAAGAGCTGGGAGGAGCCCATTCCCAGAGATCATCAGTGAGCCGGTGCGCTCGCGCGCTGGGCGGGCGGTTTGGACACGCCTGCGCGCGGCTTGGGCTTGGACGCGAGATCGCCGGGCAACCCCGCGCGCGTCGACCTTGCCTGGCGAGCCGCCAGCAACACCTGATGCGCCGCGTCCTGTGTGACGTGATCCTTGCACTGCAACAGCTGCTTCAAATCGTCGACCGGTCTCTTGCCGGCGTACGCCTCGCGCTCGATGGCGTCGTCCCAGCCACACTTTGCCGCTAACAGCTGCTTGAATGACTGCGACCTGAACCCGAGATTCCTTTCGTCGTCTGCGGACAGCCAGTACGCATCGTCGGACGCGTGCCGGAACATTTCATCCACCAGATACTTAGGAACCGCATTTTCTTGCAGGAAGGTTCGCACCTGGGTCAGTCCCTTGCTCTCGACCCCAACCGCATCGCCGGCAGGCAGGGGTGCTGCGTCGGCGTCCGCAAAGAAGGGCCGATTGATGCCGAGCAGTTTATCTCCGTCCGCCTCGCGCTGCCCTGCGGCGGCATATATAAAGAAGCAGGCGCTGACGCACCGGCCGGTGAGCGGCCCGACAATGAGCTGCGAATAGAGCGATTTGACCAGGTCGGCTATTTTCAGCGCCTCTGCCACATCACCGCCGTCCGACGCCACGATGAGCTTGTTCTGGGCGAGGAAATGGTTTTCGTCACTCAAAATCTTGGACAATAGCGTGTCGTAGTCACCTGCCGTGATCTCGCCGGACAGCACCAAGGGGCCGATCGGACCCACGTACTGATTGGTCACCGGATCGTGATCCATATAGAAGACCTCGGCGGCCCGGCAGGGCATGCTTAGCAGCAGCAAGGCAACATGACATAGGGCAATCCGGTGGCTGGGCATGGGTTTCGTTTAAACTAAGCGGGTACCGTTGCATTGCCATGGTACCGTCGTTGTTGTTGAACACCAGCCCTCTAGGAGGGGCTGCTTCTTAAATGCCAAGTAAAATTCCTCAGGGCGAAACTCGCGGTTGGATCGTGCCGATCGGCGGTGCCGAGAACAAGGAAAACGACTGCCATATTCTTGAGCGCTTCCTGCGCGTCTCCGGCGGCGCGACTGCCAACATTGTCGTCATCCCTACTGCGAGCCGCATGCACGAAACCGGTCCGCGGTACGAGAAGCTGTTCAAGGATTTGGGCGCCGACCAGGTGACGGTCATGGACTTCGACACGCGCCGCGACTGCCAAGAAGCCGGTCGCTTGCAGCGCCTCGAAGCGGCCACCGGCATCTTTTTCACCGGCGGCAATCAACTGCGTCTGACGACACTGCTCGGCGGCACGCCGGTGGCCAAACTCATTCGCGTGCGTAACGCCCACGGTGTCACGGTGGGCGGCACCAGCGCAGGCGCCAGCATCTTGAGCGAGCACATGATCGCCTTCGGCGACGAGGGCTCCTCGGTGATCTCGGGCAGCGTGCGGTTGGCGCCGGGCCTGGGGCTCACGAACCGCTTCATCATCGACCAGCACTTTAGGCAGCGCGACCGCCTGGGGCGCCTGATTACCGCCCTGGCCTACAACCCTTTTGCCGTCGGCATCGGTCTCGATGAAGACACGGCGGCCTTCATCGGCCCGGACGAAACCATCGAAGTCGAGGGCAGCGGCGGGGTCACGGTGGTGGACGCCGCTGACGTCAGCTATTCCTCCATCGGCGAAGTCAGCGAGGGGCAGCCCGTCTGCATGCTCGGGCTCAAGTTGCACATTCTGGTCGCGGGTGCGACATTCAACCTGCATACTCGACTGGCGGCAGCCGGAGGGCTAGTCCAGCCAAAAGAATAATTCGACGGCCGCGTCCGCGCGGCGGAGCCAGGCCCATGCGCATACTCGATCGTTCCGTCTATGTTGGCCCATCCCTGTACGCGCGCTTTCCCGTCATTCGCCTGGAACTGGACTTAGGCGCCCTCGAAGCATGGCCCACCGGCCGCTTAGGCGCAGCGTTCGTCGACGCCCTCGCGGCCGCCCTGCCCGGCCTGGCCGAACATGGCTGCTCCTATAAGGAAACGGGCGGCTTTTTTCGGCGCATGCGCGAAGATGAGGGTACTTGGCTCGGGCATGTGCTCGAGCATGTGGCCATTGAATTGCAGAACATGGCGGGCGAGGAAGTCACCTTTGGCAAGACCCGCAGTGCGGGACCGCCCGGTGTGTACACCGTCGTCTACGAGTATGCGCAGCGCGACGAGGGCATCGCGGCGGGCGATTTGGGCCTTCGGCTGCTGTGCTCCCTGTTGCCGGCGGCGATCCGGCCGGCCGACTCCGTCCCGCAGGATTGGAACTGGGACGAGGCACGCGATGAGTTCATCCGCTTCGCGCAGCGCCGCGCTCTGGGGCCATCGACTGCCTCGCTGGTGCGCGCCGCCGAGCATCACGGCATTCCATGGCTGCGTCTCAATGATCAATCGCTGGTACAACTCGGCCACGGCAAGTTCCAACAGCGCATCCAGGCTACGGTCACCAGCAGGACCTCGCACATCGCGGTCGAATTGGCCAGCGATAAGGAAGAAACCAACAAGATCCTGGCGACTCTCGGTCTGCCCGTGCCCAAGCAGGAACTGGTGCAGAACGAACAGCAGGCTGTCCGCGCCGCGCAGCGCATCGGGTTTCCGGTTGTGACCAAGCCCTACAACGGCAACCACGGCCGCGGCATTTCCATCCGCTTGACGACGGATGAAGAAGTGGCCCTGGGTTTTATCGCCGCCCGCGAACATTCGCGCTCGGTGATCGTCGAGACTTTCCTGGAGGGCGACGACCATCGGCTGCTGGTGGTGAATGGCGAACTGGTTGCAGCCACTCGGCGCACCCCCGGTCACGTCGTGGGCGATAGCCAGCATACCATTGCAGAGCTGATCGAGATTGTGAATCAAAATCCACGTCGCGGCGTGGGACACGAAAAGGTGCTGACGCGTCTCGAACTCGACGCACAGGCACAGAAAATGCTCGCGAAGGTGAGCCTGCAGGCCGACTCCGTCCCCGCGCCGGGTGCGATTGTCTATCTGCGCTTCACGGCAAATCTCTCCACCGGCGGCACTGCCACCGACGTCACCGACGTGATACATCCCGACAACCGCGAAATGGCGGAGCGTGCCGTGCGCGCCATCGGACTCGACGTGGGCGGCGTGGACTTTCTGTCGAAAAATATCACTGGAAGCTACCGCACCATCGGTGGTGGCATCTGCGAGGTGAACGCTGCGCCGGGCTTCCGCATGCACGTGGCGCCGAGCGAGGGGACGCCGCGCGATGTCGCAGCACCCGTCGTCAGCATGTTGTTCCCGCCGGGCGCCTCCTCGCGCGTGCCCATTGCCGCCATCACCGGCACCAACGGCAAA